>JAGWVO010000101.1 GCA_018970845.1 Planctomycetota bacterium | reverse complement strand
CTCGACAGGCCGCTGTCCGCCCTTCTGGAGGACCTTTCGTCGCGCGGCATGCTCGACCATGTGCTTGTCGTGGTCTTCTCGGAGTTCGGAAGGACGCCCCGCATCAACGGCCACCTGGGGCGCGACCATTGGCCCGAGGCGTGGTCGGTCGCGATGGCCGGCGCCGGCATCATCCCCGGGCAGGCGGTGGGCGAGACCACGGCCGACGGCGTCGAGGTGAAGGGACAGGGTTTCGACATCGGGCACATGTTCCACACCTGGTTCGCCGCCCTTGGCGTGTCGACCTCCGCCGTGCATTACGAGCAGAACGGACAGCCGCTTCCCCTGGCGCACGAGGGAACCCACGCGGTTCGCGCCCTCCTGCGCCGCCCGCCGGAGCACGCCAAGTGAAAACCGCCGTCTTCAAGGGCCTCAAGCCCCTCAACCTCGATTCGCAGATGGCCTGCCTGGCCAGCCGGGGCGATCTTCTCGCGGCCGGCGGATTTGACGGCGTGGCCCGTTTGTTTCGCCTGGAGTCGCGCGAGTTGAAGGAGGCGGGCGCCTGTTCCGGCCTATCCGGATGGGTCACTTGCCTGGCGTGCGGCGAGGGCGGCCTGGTGGCCGGAGCCGACAGCCAGGGAAACGCCATGGCCTGGCGCGGCGGGAAGCCGCTGTGGTCGCGCAAGGCCCTGAGCCCCTCCTGGCTTCGCAAGGCGGCCGCTTCCCCCGACGGCGCCACGCTCGCCCTCGCGGGGCGGGACGGCATCCTCCGGCTTTTGGCCATGGACAGCGGCGCCACCCGCGCCGAGTTGCCCATCGGGGATGACCTGATGGCCCTGGCTTGGAGCCGCGACGGCAAGAAACTCGCGGTGGGCGGCCTCCGGGGGGGAGTGACCATCGTCGGCGCCGGGGGCGCCAAGCAAGCCGCGTTCGAGGTGCCCGGGTTTTTCAAGGTTGTCCGCCTTCAGGAAGTCGGCGGCATCCGGGTGCTGGAATGGGGGCCGGGAGACTCCGTCCTCGCCGCCGCGGGCGCCGAACCGGTGACTGGCGGCTTTGTCGAGGCGATTCCCAAGGTGGTTCTCCTGGCTCCGGACGGGAAAGTCCTGCATGAGGCGAAGCTTGGCACCGAGAAGGACGGGTTCGCCCTGGCCGGAGCCTGGCACCCCGAAGGCTGGCTGGCCCTGGTCGTGAGCGGGCAGCCGGGATCCGGAAAGCTGCATCAGGTGGATCCGGGCACCGGCAAGCCGGCGGGTTCGCTGGCGGTGGTCAACCCGCATGGCCTGGCGCTCGCCGGGGCCGACCTGGCGTTCGTCCTCACGACGAACGCCAACAGCAGCGGCAACGGCCGGGTCAAGGATGACAAGGGGGGATACCGGGCCAACCATTCGGTGCTGTCGGGCATCGCCATTTCCTCATGAAAACGGCGACCGGCGGGTTGGCGCGACCTTTCCGGTGGTGACGGCGGAACAATCGGCCAACCTCCCGTCACGCTTTCTTGTCATGGCGTGGGAAACCCGTAAAATCATGATGCCTCCAGTCGATGCCGGGGCCGGGGCGGTTGCCTCTCCTGGACAGGCTCGGCACTCGTTTCGCACCACACCGACGGATGTAACAAGGGGACTAAGAACCATGAAGTTCATGCGCGTGACGGCTTTCGGCCTGGCGCTGGCCATGCTCGCGGCGGGCACGGGCCTCGCCTTCCAGGGCAAGGACAACAAGAAGACTCTCGAGGCGCTCGACGCGCTGGCCAAGGCGGGCAACACCGCCGAGGCGGGCAAGAAGGCCGCCGGGGACCTTGACATCGAGAGCGTGATGCGCGCCTTCAAGCCCCGCGCCAAGGGCGGCTTCGGCGTGGGCGCCAAGGCGGGCCTCGTTCCCGCCAACCAGGACGGCATCGAGGCGGTCCTTCCGAACCTTCAGAAGAAGGGCGTCGCCAAGAGCGACGAGGCCAAGATGGCCGAACCCCTCACCGAGTTGGCCCACCGCGTGGCGGCCATCGCCGTGGTCACCGCCCACAAGGGTCCCGAGAAGGACCAGGGCGCCAAGACCAAGAAGAAGTGGGCCGAGTTCAACGAGATGATGAAGGAAGGCGCCGAGTCGCTCGCCTCCGCCATCAAGGAAAAGAAGTGGGCCGATGTGAAGAAGGCCGCCGGCAAGATGAACTCGAGCTGCAGCGAGTGCCACTCGGTCTTCCGCGACTGACGCGGCCGACAATCCTTCAAAGGAAGGGGCCGGGGATTGTTCCCCGGCCCCTTTTCATTGGCACCCCGGATGCCGGTTCACCTCTTCACGATGAGGTGCTTGTCGAACCAGTTGGCGAACTGCTCCAGGTCCTTGTCCATGCCTGCCCAGCCATGGCCGGCTCCCCGCTTGATGACAAGCTCGCCGGCGATGCCCTTTTCCTTGAGTGCGCCCATGAATGTCTCGGCCTGCGACTGCGTCACCAGGAGGTCGCTGGTTCCCTGGACCAGGTAAACCGGGGCGCTTCCGGCGCTGATGTGGCTGATGGGGGAAATCTCCTTGCCGATCCGCTCGCGCTCCTTCTCGTCGGTGATCAGCCTGAATTGCCCGGTGAGCTTGTCCTGGGTGTGGAAGTCGAAGGCGGGTGGCAGGTTCTTGAGCAGGTGCGGCTTGCCGAGCATCACCTCGCCCGGCCTTGTCCAGTTGAGGAAGTCTGTTGGCGGAAAGAAGCAGGCGACGGCCTGGCAGCCCGAGGGTTGCCGGTCGACGGGATCCTTGGCCTTGGCGTCTCCCGGCCGGTGAACCATGCCCAGCATCAGCGACAGGTGCCCGCCGGCGGAACCGCCGGTGACCCCGATCGCGACGGGATCCACCTGGAATCGGGAGGCGTTGGCGCGGATCCAGCGCGTCGAGCGGTGCATGTCGTCGAGGATTTCAGGGATGGTGAAACGGGGCTGGCTGCCGTGGCACACGGCGAAGACCTGGTATCCGGCCTTGCACAAGGGCGCCGCGGTGGCCGGGTTGATGGAGTCGGGATTCGAGAACCATCCGCCTGAAACCACCCAGACAACAGCCTTGCCGTTGGGCTTGGCCGGGACGAAGCGGTCCATCGTGAGCGACATGCCGTACTTGCGGCCGTAGATCAGGTCGCGGTCACGCGAGGCGATCCCCTCGGGCAGGGGCGGGGACTGCCCTGCCGAGGCGATTGAGAACAGGAAGAACATGGCGGCCATGGCCGGCTCCATCCGAAGGGGAAAAGCCGGAGCCTAGCAGACCGCCACCCGACAGTCATGAGAAAGGGCGAAAAGGCCCGTTGACTCACGCGGTTTTCAACAGGCCGTGGTCGTCGCAATGGCTTCCGTGGGGATGGTGCAGGTGGCCGCCCACGAGGTAATCGACATGGTCGCCATGGGGCACGGCCTCGTGGCCGCAACCGGGGCCGTGGCGGTGGCCGGCCTCGTGGCCGCCGCAGGCGTGCGCCGGCGTGCAGGCGGCGGGGTTGTTGGCGTCAACAGGCAGGGAATGCTCCTCGATGCCGTGGGAGCCCACATGGTGCAGGTGGCCGTCGTGGAGGTAATCGACATGGTCGCCATGCTTGACGGCGGTGTGTCCGCAACCGGCGCCATGCTTGTGTTCATGGTTCGTGCAGGGCATGTTCAAGCTCCTTCTTCCTCGTTAGGCGCGGGTTGCGCCGCCAACTCGGCGGCGTGTTCCAGCGCGGTCGTGACCATGTCGGCGACATGCCGATCGGCCAATGCGTAGTGGAGGTGATTGCCGTCGCGTCGGCGGGTCACCAGCCCTTCGGTGCGCAGCAGGCGGAGCCTTTGTGAAACGGTGGGGAATTTTTCCCCCAGGGTTTCCACCAGCTCGCCGACGCAGCGCTCCTGTTGGCCGAGCAAGACCAGCAGGCGCAGCCTGGCCGGGTCCCCCATGGCCCGAAACAGTGCCGCGGCTCGTTCCAGCGCCTTTGGCGACGAGGCAATCGCGTCCAATTCCTTGCGGTTTGCCGGACCGTGTTCATGGCCAAGGCACCCTGGAGTGGAATCGGCGGAACCGCCTTGTGTTCTTGACTGTTTCATTACTTTATAAAATAGACAACTGGTGCCTCGAAGTCAAGGCCGTGGTAAAACCATCTTTTCTCCCGGAGACTCCCGCGATGAAGGCGCTGTTGACGCTGCTCCTCACCCTTGGTGCCGATCCGTTGCCCGAACCTGCCAAGCTACCCGCGCTGGCGGATTGGCCCGACCCGCTCACGGCCATGGACGGGACAAAAATCACAACTCCCGAGACTTGGAAAACCAAGCGAAGACCCGAGATCACCCGCCTTTTCGACCACTACATGTATGGCGCCATGCCCAAGGCCCATGGACCCATCGTCGCCAAGGTGCGCCACGAATCGAAAACCAGCGCCATGTGGGTGCGGGAACTGGATGTGGCCGTGGGGCCGGAAGCGCCCGTCGTGCGCCTGCTGGTGGTCCTGCCGCCCCAGGGCAAGGCGCCCAAGGCCGTGTTCGTGGGGCCCAATTTCAACGGCAACCATGCCGTCCTGGCCGACCCGGGAATCGCGATCACCAAGGCTTGGGTTTATCCCGACCGGATGAACTCCAAAAACAACCAGGCCACCGAGGAGGGCCGGGGCAAGGGACTGGCCCAATGGAACGCGCCGATGATCGTTGAAAGGGGATACGGATTGGCCACTTTCTATGGGGGAGAGGTCGATCCCGACCGTGGCGAGGAGAGGGGCGGGCTCCAGCCTTGGCTGCGCGCCAGGGAAAGCCATTCGCCCGACCGGTGGGGAACGATCGCGCTTTACGCCTGGGCCATGAGCCGGATGGTGGATGCTCTGGCTCAGGACCCTGCCACCGCCAAGGCGCCGCCGCTGGCGGTCGGCCATTCGCGGATGGGCAAGACGGCGCTCCTGGCCGCGGCCATGGACGAGCGGTTCGCGATGTCGTTCCCGCTTCAGGCCGGTTGCGGCGGCACGGCGCCAAGCCGAGGCAAGATCGGAGAATCGGTGAAACAGATCAACGACCGCTTTCCCCACTGGTTCAACAGCCGTTTCAAGGAATTCAACGAAAGGCCGGAAAAGCTGCCGTTCGACCAGCACCACCTGGTGTCGCTGGTGGCTCCGCGGCCGGTGCTGTTCGCCAACGCGGTGGAGGACTCGTGGGCCAATCCCGCCGGGCAGTTCGAGGTGCTGCGCGCCGCCGATCCGGTGTACCGTCTCCTGGGCGCTGGCGGATGCGACGCGCGTGAAATGCCCGCCCTTGGCACGCTGACGGCCGGCACGCTGGGCTACTGGATCCGCCCCGGCAAGCATGAGATGAAAACCGACGACTGGCGCGTCTTCCTTGAATTCGCCGACCGGCACCTGCCGGGGGCGCGCTGAGCCGGCATGGCGCGACGGGGGCTGGGCCCCGCCGACTGGCTTGTCCTGGCGGTCACTCCCGCGCTCCTGACCTCGCTGGCCAGTTGCCTGCTATTTTTTATCGTTGATATCCTCTATAAGGGCCGGCATGGCGGCCGGATGGAATGGATCCTGTTCTTCGGCACCATGGGCATGGTGCTCATCGGCAGGATCAGGCTCATTGATGAGATCGCCAGGAAGGCCGGCCTCTATTCCGCGGCCTTGGGCGGGTTGGTCTGGGCCGGCCTGGCCATCTACATCGAACCTCCCGACGGTTGGCACAGGGCGGCGCACATCGCGGTGATGGGCGCCCTGGTGGCCACGGGCTTCTGGGTCACCCGACTGCTGGTGGCCGACACCACCGATTTGGATGACGACGACGAGGTGGAAGGCCAGGGGCTTCTGACGGCCAGCGGCCTCGAGGATGATCCCGCGCAACGGTTGCGGGACGAGGTGGAAAGCGCCGCAGGCAGGCAAGGCCGGAAGGCACCCCACAAGCGAAACCGTGTCCGCAAGCCGCCCGGCGGCACGGTCGTGATGTTCTGCCTGCTCACGCTTCCCTTGTTCGGCCTGGGCCAGGCGCTGATCCCGACGGATGAACCGGCGCGGCGCTGGTGGTCGCTGCTGCTGCTCATGGGGTACCTGGCCAGCGGTTTCCTGCTGCTGATGACCTGCTGTTTCCTTGGATTGAGGCGCTACGCGGCCCGCAAGGGAATCAGCATGCCGGCCGGAATGTCGGCGGCATGGCTGGGGACGGGTTCGGCGTTGGTGGCGTTGGTGGTGATGGGGGCGGCGCTTGTGCCCCGGCCCGCCGACAGCGGCGTTTTTGGCATGGTGATGAGGCTCGCCGCCGGAGACCCGTACGCGGGCAAGGCGGGAAAAAACACCTCCACCGGCTTCTTCCAGGACAACGCGAAGCTCCAAGGTTCCGCGACAGATCCGGCGGCCAAGGAGGGAAAACCAGCGGTCGGCCAGAAGGGACCGGGAAGCAGGCAGGGCAAGGAATCCCCTGGAACCAAGGACAAGGCTGAACCGGCCGGGGATGCGCCTGATCGTTCATCCGGACGCGAGCCGCCGCCTGCGGAAAAAAACGACCTGGCGGGTCGCGTTCGTGAGATCGTCTCGGGAATGTGGCCGGCGTTGAAGGTCGCCGTGGCGGTCGGCCTCGTGACCCTGCTGGCCCTCTTCCTGCTGTGGCGGATGGCGCGGGGAAACAACGACCTTGAACTGCTGGAGCGCTGGCTCGGCAAGGTGTTCGACTGGTGGGAGAGGCTTTGGGGAGTCGCCCCAAGGCGGCGCCGGGCCAAGGCTAGCCAACCCAATGAAAACGGGGGAGCGGATTGGAAGTCCTTTGGCGAGTTCGCCAATCCGTTCGAGGGCCGCTATCCGCTGGAGGGGCCCGAACTGGTGCGCGAGGTGTACGCCGGCGTGGTGGCCTGGTCGCGCGACAACCGCGTGCCTCCCCGCGAGGCGGAGACGGCTCGTGAGTTCACGCGGAGGCTCGGAGGGCTGAACCCGGCACTGGCGGACGGACTTGCGGTGCTGGCCGACCAGATGGACCGAGTTGAATACGCTCCCGGCATGCCCGCGGCCGTGCCACGCGAACCGTTGCGCGAGCTGTGGATCCTGCTCGGGGCCTCGGGCTGAATCAGCCCAAGGGAGCGAAGTCGGCGTGGGTGGTGCCCAGGGGCTGGGCCAGCAAGGCCTTGGCCGCCTTTTCCAGCCTGTCGACGATTCCGGTGAAAAGCCTCCGGCCCTTCTCGGCGCTGGCCAAGTCGGGCCTGCCGGTGAATCCTTCCCGGGTGCGGTGACGCATGTCGCGGCTGAGGAAAACCCCTTGGATGTTGTCGTCAACCAGGGTGCCCGCGTCGCGCCTTTCGGGCCTCACCAAGTCCGGACGAAGGTGGAGCATCATCGAGGTCTCAAATTCGCAGGCATGCCCGACGAACTTGTGCCGGCCCTCGAGCACCTCGGCGAGCAGGTCGTCGGCGACGGCCCAGTAGGATGCCGCGGCAATCAGTGCCTTGTCGTTGATCGGCTGGAGCATGCGCGCGGCGACCTTCATCGGGTCGATGTTGCCGCCATGTCCGTTGAGGAACCAGATCCGCAGGAAGCCGTCGCCCAGCAGCGACTTGCCGATGTCGCGAAGCGTGGAGATGTAGTTGTCGAGCGAGGAATCGAGGGTGGCTCCGAAGCGAAGGTGATGGGCGCTGGCGCCAAGCCACGCGGTGGGCGTGATGGCGACGCTTGCGGGCAGGCGGGCCTCCAGCGCCTCGGCGACCGATGTGCACAGGATGGTGTCGGTGCCTGTGGGCATGTGGGGGCCGTGCTGCTCGACGGCGGCGATGGGCACCACGACGAGGGTGTTGACGCGGTCGAGCGCGGCGATCTGCCGGGCGGTGAGTTCGTGGAACTTCATGGGTCGGCTCCGTTGCGATGGATGGGGTTCAAGCTAGCCGGGAATGGCGCCTTGGGCCAGCGGATCAGAAGGTGAACTGGAACCTTGTGCCGAACGAATGGAACGCGCCATCGCGTGGTCCGGGATCGTTCTTGCCCATGAGGCCCGTCGTGTAGACATAGTTGACCATCATGCTGGCGTTGGGATTGAGGAACCAATTGAGGCCGAGGGTGACGGCATTGAGGTTTCCACCTCGGGTTTTGGACGATCCGGCGCCATCGGGAACCTGGAACTGTCCCCTGTAAAAATCGAATTTCGTCGTGAGTTCCCAAGCGCCGATGCCAGGGGCCGACAAGTCGTCGCCGCCGCGAAGGACGCGGAAATTGCGCACCGGGAGAACCTGGCCATAGGCTGGAAACTTCGGGTTGAGGGTGCGGTGGTCGCCGGGAGTGAGGAAGCAGAGCGCCTCGATGCTGAAGCCGTCGAAATACAGGTCGCCCACGGAAGCCACCCTGCTTGGCAGCGAACCATCGGCTCGGGGCAGGCCGTTGATGTAGGAGTTGTTGAACCATTGGCCGTCGTACATGGCGCCCAGGGACAGCGGCCCCCAGGACTGGTTGTAGTTGAGGGAGATGATCTGGGTGCCTTCCTTGGTGAAGAACCTGCCCGTGTTGACCAGGCTTGGAACCTGCTGGGAAGTGCCGGCGCGGATCAGCGGCTGGACATTGACCGAACTTCCCGGCAACTCGATGCCGCGGATGTATGGGTTGCCTCGCACCGATCCGGAGAAACCCAGGCACATCCACCTCTGGTTCTCCTCGTCGAGGATCGGCATGACGCAGGTCCGTATGTCGTAGGCCATGGCGCCGGTGGGGCTGACGGTGAAGGCTCCGGTGCGGGTGTTGGTCTGGAAGAGTCCGGTCCAGATATAAACGGCGTCATCTAGGAAGTTCCGGTGAAGGGTGATGCCGTTGTCGAAGATGTA
The DNA here is from genome assembly GCA_018970845.1 of Planctomycetota bacterium. GTDB lineage: Bacteria > Planctomycetota > Planctomycetia > Gemmatales > Gemmataceae > REEB421. The sequence goes on along the minus strand of JAGWVO010000101.1, from coordinate 1,735 downwards.
GGGATCCTCGATGGCGTCCCAGACCATCGGACGCTCCATGAACGGGAAGTTCCTGCCGCTGCTGGCGCAATAGAAGCTCAGCTCCTCCTTGATGTGGCCGGCCCTCAAGGTGCCAAGCAAAGGCAAATTCCTGATGCCAATGTAAATATTATTGAGATAAACATTAGGCACAGGATCGGTGATCTCATCCTTGGTGGTGTCCGCCGCGCGCGAGAAATCCATCTCGGCCACCCATTCGACGCATTCCCAGCACAGTCCGTCCGACCGGAGGCGCATTCTCCGGAAGTCGGTTCCCGAAAGCAGGCCCCGGTCGAAATCGGACAGGGTTTGCAGGCTTTGCTGCACATATGATGGCACGGCGAACGACGCGTAATCGAACTGGAAAAAAGCGCCGATATGGGCTTGGAATTTCCCATCCTCGGAGCGGAAGATCAAGCGCCCGTCCCGGCCCCAATACGCCCGCAGCGCATGGTCCTTTCGTTCCAGTCCGCTTTCCCGCAACCGCGTTTTGTCTTCCGCGAAATCCGCTTCCGAAAGCGCCGGCATGGGTGAGGCGCGATTCCCGTCCTCCGGGGCGCCGGATGGCGGGGGGCGGGTGTTTTCCCTCGTGATTTCCCGTTCAAGCCAATCTTTTTGCTGGCGGATCAACCGCTCCTGTTCCTCGAGGAGCTTGCCTTGCCTTTCAAGTTTCTCACCTTGCGACTTGATGAGGGCCCGCATTTCCGCCAGGGGATCCTGGGCGCGGATGCCCGCTTCCGGCATGAAAGCCAAGGCCATGACCATGGTCCACAGCGGATAACGGGCCATGCCACGCCTTTCAGGCCGGGACTTTCGGAACAAGCGGTCCTCCATCGACTTGTATCGGCCATGCGGGTTGTGCCGCTTGAAAGATGAGAGAATCGCCGGAATGTTGCGGAATCATTCAAGATTTCAATGTTCGTGGCCGGGTGACGCCCCCGCTGTAGAAAGAAAGGGCGGCGGTGTGGGTTCCGCCCGGGCGCTGGTCCAATTCGATGTGGCTCATCCGGTTGTCATTGAGCAACCCGTATCTCGTGGCGGCGCTGGTTTTTGCGATCGTTCTGGGCGGCGGCCTGTCCGCGGCTTCCATCGCCATTGACATCCTTCCGGTGTTTCGCGCGCCCGCCGTGCAGGTTCTCACCTATTACCCGGGCATGCCGGCCTCGGCGGTTGAGAAGACGATCACCAACCGGATCGAACGCTGGGTGAACCAGGCCCCGGGTGCCCGCTTGGTGGAATCGAGGTCGGTTCCGGGCGTCAGTGTCGTGAAGATCTACTTCCGGGATGACATCAATCCCAACGAGGCCCTCACGCTGACCAACTCGCTGGCGCTTGGCGCCTTGCCGAACTTGCCGCCCAACACGCTTCCGCCTGTGGCGCTGCCGTTCGACGCGACTGGAACCATGCCGGTCGGAATCCTGACCGTGAGCAACCCGTCGATGGGCGATGCCGCCCAAAAGGATATCGCCCGCATCAATGTGCGCAACATGCTTGGCGCGGTGCCGGGATGCATTTCCCCGGTGGTTGTCGGCGGACAGGACCGCGCCGTGATGGTGTACCTCGATCCGAAAAAACTCGACGCCTTGAGCCTGGCCCCGATGGATGTGGTGGCCGCCCTCAGGCGCGGCAACCTGATGGTGACGCCGGGCACCGCCTATTTCGGGGACAACCAGGTTCTCCTCGACAGCAATTCCATGGCCGAGCGGGTGGCGGACCT
>JAGWVO010000667.1 GCA_018970845.1 Planctomycetota bacterium | reverse complement strand
TGAAAAGATTCGCACCCGAGGAGACCGCACCCCGGGGTTCTAAAGCGGAGGTTCTGGACCGTTGAAGATCTTCGTCGCATGGGACGATCTCGAGCAGATCGACCTGATGTCCCTCTATTTGAGCAACGAGGAGAACGAACTCTTCACCACCACCGATGCCGAGGAGGGTTTCGCGGCTTTCTCGGGCACAGCGGGATGGGATGTGGCTGTTCTTTCCGTCCGCCTTCCCGACATCGACACCGGATACAGCCTGTTCAAGCGGATTCGCACCCTCCGGCCTGAAGTGCCGGTGATCTGCGGTTGCAACTCGGAGGATATCTACAGGCTGGCGCGTTTCATGGTCGGCGGCATGAAAAGCTACATGCTTCGCGACAAGAACGGCGACTTCCTTTTCTTGCTCTCCGCCATGCTCGAAAGCGTGGTCGAATGGGTGCGCGCCGAACGCGAGCAGACGATCGCCGGCAAACTGCGCGAGGAAGTCGAGTCGGTCCGCAAAATCCAGGAGACCATCATCCCCAAGGATGTGGTTCCCCCCAAGGGTTACCGGGTGGTGGCCTGCTACGAGCCTTCCCAGGTGCGCGTGATCGGTGGCCAACCCGTGACCATGGCGGGAGGCGACTACTACGACCTGTTCAGCCTGGCCAAGGACCGGTTCGTGGTGCTTGTGGGCGACGCCTCCGGCCACGGCATGAAGGCCTGCATGTCGGTCATCACGATGCACACCCTGGTGCGCATGCTCCGTGACGACAGCCACATGAACCCAGCCGACTTCGTCGCCACCGTCAACAGGAACCTCTGTTCCCAGACGGTCGTGAATTCCGACGGCGGATTCATCACGCTTGCCTATGGCATCCTCATCGCGGAAACCAATGAGTTCTATTGGTGCTCCGCGGGGCATCCGCCGCCAATCCTGCAAAGCATGGATACCGGCGAGGCCGTGGCCGTGGCTGACGACGACATCGGCGGCGTGCCCTTGGGCATTGACGAGACGGCCGAATACATGGAGCACCGTTTCAAGATCCCGCCTCGCAGCAGGTTGCTTCTTTACACCGACGGCCTCATCGAGGCGTTCCCGGAATCCGGGGGCAAGCATGTGGAGTTCGGGGTCAAGGGTGTCGTCGACTGCATGAAGCGAAACCTCGACAAGCCGATCGAGCAGGCGCTCAGGGGCCTGTTTGATGACTCGAACGCCTTCACCAAGGGTTCGGGCCGGCATGACGACACCTCGGCGATCCTGATCGAAAGGTTCGAATAAACCATCACGGCCTCATCTCGACCGGGGCGGCACGGGTCGTACAACGATCCTAGTGCCGCCCCGAATCGTTTCGGCGCAGCCTCTTCCCGCCCTGACACCACCGGCACCTTGGAGAATCCCGCCATGAGAAGTTTCGTCGCCGCGATGGCGATGGTGATGATCGCGAACACCGCTCCCGCCTCGGAACCGATTCCCGCCGCCAACCGGATTAACGGCGTCGCCATCGGTTGCCAGGCCTACTCCTTCCGCCTGTTCACCCTCTCCGAGGCGATCGAGAACACCGCCAAGGCTGGCGGGAAAGTCATCGAACTGTACCCGGGCCAGAAGCTTTCCAAGGAAAATCCCGTCGCGTTCAACCATGCCTCACCCGCGGAACTCCGTTCCACGGTCAAGGAAAAACTCGCCAA
>JAGWVO010000666.1 GCA_018970845.1 Planctomycetota bacterium | reverse complement strand
AACCTCTTCCTCCAATGCCCTGACAGTGGGATCCTCTCCAAAGACGTCATCACCCAAGGGCGCCGCAGACATGGCATCCCGCATCGCCTTAGTTGGTTGGGTGACGGTGTCGCTCCTCAAGTCAATCATGATTTGGTTCCCATTCAACCAACTGTCATTCGAAAGGGATGATCCGTCATGGAAGACATATCACCATGCATTATGATTGGTTATCGATGTTGGAGTGATTGGCATGGCGGGAAGCACTTGGGGCCTGTTGTTCAAGGTCACAACGGCTGGAGTAAGTCATGGCCCTGGATACCTTTGCATTATTGATGGTTGCCCTTCGGGAATGCCATTGAATACCGAAGACCTTCTTCCTGACCTTAAACGGAGAAAACCTGGTCAGTCCAAATACACCACTCAAAGGCAGGAGGATGACTCACCGGAAATCATTTCGGGAGTTTATGCTGGCAAAACTGACGGGACGCCCATTGGTCTGTTGTTTCGAAACAATGATCAAAGAAGCTTTGACTATGATTCAATCAACACATCTTACAGGCCTGGTCATGCTGATTTCACATTCGATGCCAAGTATGGGTTCAGGGACCCGCGCGGAGGAGGTAGAAGCAGTGCTCGAGAAACGATTTGTAGAGTCGCGGCAGGCGCGGTAGCTCGAAAACTTTTGTCATTTGTCGGAATTAGCGTTGTTGGATACGTAACAAGAGTTGGTGAAGTTGAGGCTCATGTTCCCGATCCTGTCATGGTGACGCAAGCCATGGTGGAATCAAATCCCATTCGATGTCCGGACCCAGTCGCGGCAGATGCCATGGCAGAACAGATAGATTCGGCGAGGAAATCTTTGGATAGCATTGGTGGTATCGCAGAAATTGTCGCAGTTGGTGTGCCGCCAGGTTGGGGCGAACCGGTTTTCGACAAACTCAAAGCTGATTTGGCAAAGGCCTTGATGTCTCTGCCAGCTGTTGTTGGCTTTGAGTACGGTGCTGGTTTTGCAACAGCCAAGGCCAAGGGAAGCCAAAACAACGATCATTTTGAAGTTCGACAGGATCGCACTTGGGGTTTGGGGACCAAATCAAACAGGCATGGCGGAATACTTGGTGGGATTTCATCTGGTGAACCACTGATCATGAGGGTCGCATTGAAGCCCACCAGCAGCATTCCTCAACCTCAACCCTCGGTAAACAGAAATCGCCAACCGATTGAATTGGTCACAAAAGGCAGGCACGATCCTTGCCTTCTCCCGCGATTCGTTCCAATGGGTGAAGCCATGGTGATGCTGACACTTGTTGATCATTGGTTGAGGCATCGAGCCGTAACGGGAATCTTTTGATTTGAAGCGATTCGGCTTGTGATTCATAGCATTACCAATAATTCCTTGAGATGAGGTATCTATGAGCAGCAAGGTTCTTGGAACGATGGAAAGCTCCGATGAACCGAATCACAACTGTGGCATAGCGGCGATTTACCACCTGGATTCAGGATCTCCAGGCAGACTGGCTCCCCCCAGCGGTCCGGAACAAATCTCCAGACTTATTCCTCGAATGCTGCTTGATTTGCAAAATAGGGGCCAACTGGCTGCCGGAATGACCGCCTTTAACCCAGCCCGATCAAGGCTGCTTGACACTTACAAGCAAATCGGGTCTGTCATTGAGGCTTTCAGGCT
>JAGWVO010000100.1 GCA_018970845.1 Planctomycetota bacterium | reverse complement strand
TTCAACACCCTCGAGATCAGTTGCAACGGATTCACGACGCCCAAGGAACCCATCGAGTTCGACAACATCTCGTGGTACGGGCCGAACAAGATGGCCCCATCCATCAAGGATCCGAAAAAGCTTTACGACCGCCTGTTCCTGCGCGACGGGCTCGGATCCCACTTGTCGGATGTCACCGACCTCGTCCTGGCCGACGCCAATTCCCTGTCCCGGAAACTCGGCCGGGACGACAAGGAGACCATGGCGCAGTTCATGCACATGATCCGCGACATCGAGTTGCGGATCCGCAAGCTCGACAAGCTGTTGGCCAACGCCGACATCAGGATACCGAAGAACGAGGTGCTTCCCCGCGGGGAATACATCAGGCTCCAGGCCGACTTGATGCTCCTGGCGTTCCAGATGGGGATCACGAATGTCTGCACCTTCATGATCGGGCCCGAGCGCTGGGACGCGACGCTCATGTACGAGGGCGTGTTCGACAAGCCCGTCCAGCACCACAGCATGACGCACAACCAGAAGGGGGAAGGTTACAAGGAGGTCCAGAAGATCGACCTCTTCCACATGCGCCAATACGCCTATGTGCTCTCGCGGATGAAGGCGATCAGGGAGGCCGATGGAACCAGCCTGCTCGACAATTCGATCGTCGCCTATGGAGCGGGACTTGGTGATGGCGCGACGCACCAGTACTACGACCTGCCGATGATCGTCGCGGGCAAGGGCGGCGGGAAGATTCGACAGGGCCGCCACCTGAAATGCCAAAGCGGCACGCTGAACTCGAACCTGTGGCTGACTTTCGCCCGGATCATGGGCCTGGAACTGAAGCAATTCGCCGACAGCACCGGTGAGATTTCCGACCTGACGGCCTGACCCGTCCCGCCCCCATCAGGATCATCCCGTCATGACCACCGTGCTGAGAATCATGTCGGCTCTCTGTCTCGCGGGGATCGCGGCGCCTGCCATGGCCGACGGCCCTGTCGCGGCGCCGCTGGCGCTGCTCAAGGCCCATTGCGGAAAGTGCCACGGCGAAACCAAACCCAAGGCCGCGTTCCAGGTGCTCCGCGCCGTTTCCGATGGAAGCCCCTCCGACAAGGCCAGGCAGTTCGAACGGATCCTTTCCGCCATCGAATCCAACGACATGCCGCCCGAGGGTGAACCGCGATTCACGGTCCAGCAGCGGGAAGGATTGCTGAAGTGGCTCAAGGAATCGATGAGGGCGGCTTCTGCCCCGGAAAGGCAAGCCCCGGCGCGGCTGCACCGGTTGACCCGGCCGCAGTACAACTATGCCGTGCGCGACCTCTTCCGGCTCAACCGCGATGTGTTCGAATTGCCCGAGAAACTCATGACACGCCGGGACCGCCATGTTCCATCGGCCACGGGAAAGATGCCCGAGCGGGTCCGCGTGGCGTCGCTCGCCCTGAATCCCGAGCCGGGCCTGGCCGGCGTGAGGCCTTTTCCCAAGGATTTGCGCGCCGAGCACGGCTTCGACAACCAGGCGAACAAGCTGACCTTGTCGCCGCTGCTTCTGGACTCGTTCCTGAGGTTGGGGGTGTCGATCATCGAAAGTCCCGACTTCAACGCCAACACCGTGGGAATCTGGAAGGATTTCTTCCAGGAGCCTCAGGCGAACGAGGACCGCCGCTCCGCGATCACCGCTCGCCTGAAGCCATTCCTGCGAATCGCCTTTCGCGGGCCCGTCGAGGAGGAGGTCGTGCGGCGATATGCCTCCCACGCCGAATCCAAGATGCGACAGGGAGCCTCATTCACGGAAAGCATGAAAAAAGTGGCCTCCGCCGTGCTGTGCTCACCGATGTTCCTGTACCGGTCATCGAGCGCCGATGGATCGGATCGCCAATTCGAGCTGGCTTCCCGGTTGTCGTTCTTCCTGTGGTCGAGCATTCCCGACGCCGAGTTGCTCGACATGGCCGAAAGGGGTGGGTTCACCGATCGCGCCATGGTTCGCCGAGCCATCGACCGCATGTTGAACGATCCGAAGATTGAACGATTCCTCGACAGTTTCCCGACGCAGTGGCTGCAACTGGAGAACGCCCTGGGGGCGACTCCCGACCCCAGGAAAAGCCCGTATTTCAATGTGGACGAGGGTTATCCGGCAAGCCTGGCCATGATATTGGAGCCGCTGTTGATGTTCGATGCGGCCTTCATTGAAAACCGCCCGATTTCCGAGCTGGTCTCGCCACCGTTTTCGTACCGCAACGCGTTTCTCCAGGACTGGTATGGCGCGAACCTTGCCCCGGTGATTCCATCCCCGGCGGAGGTGGCCGAGAAAAACAAGTTGAATGACGCGAAAAGAAATGAGCTGCAAGCCCGCATCACGGAAACGCGCGCAGCCCGCGACGCCATCGTTGAACCGGCGAGGGCCAGGTTCCTTGCCGAACGCGGGAAAGAAAAGCCCGTTGGCCCGAAGCCCTACGCCTCGTGGGATTTCAACGGAGACCTCAAGGATTCCATCCATGGCCTCGACCTGAAGGCCGTTGGAGCGGTGAGGCAAGTGGCGGGCGAGGTGATACTGGGACCGGGTTACCTGCAAAGCGGACCGCTTCCGATCGACCTCAAGGCCAAAACCCTGGAAGTCTGGTGCGAACTCCCCGACATCAACCAGCGTGGCGGCGGCGTCATGACGATCCAAGGGCCCGGCGGCGAGTTCGACTCGATTGTCCTGGGCGAACGCAAGCCGGGCCACTGGATCTCGGGAAGCAACAATTTCGCCCGCACCGAGGATTTCGCCGGCTCCGAGCCCGAAACAAAGCCGTCTCTCAAGTTGCATCTCGTCATGGTCTACGAGGAAGACGGGACCACGCGCCTGTATCGCAACGGTTCGCCCTATGGCAAGCCGTTCCGCAAGGCAAAGGTCGTGTTTCCCAAGGACAGGTCCTTCGTGCTCTTGGGGCTCAGGCACCTGCCTCCCGGAGGCAACAAGCACCTTTCGGTGCGGATTGACAAGGCCAGGCTTTACGACCGCGCCTTGAGCGCGGCGGAAGTCTCCAGCGCGGCGGCGGAAGGGGCCTTTGACTTGTCCGAGGAGGTGCTGGGCAGGAATGTGTCGCCCGCCGATCTTGTGCGCGTTCACGAACTCGGGAAAACCTTGGCCCGTGCCAAGGAGGCGCTCGACCGACTGCCCGCAAGCATCGATTTCCAAAAGGTTCGGCTTGAGGCCGTCAAGGCGTTCGAGGACAGCCTTAGGGGGAAACTGCGCTCCCAGGATTTCCTGAGGGTGCCGCTCACCTCGCCGCGTGACGGCGGCGTCATCACGAATGCCGCGGTGTTGAGCATGACATCAGGGCCGTTGCGAACCCAGCCGATCGCGCGTGGGTCGTGGATTCTCGAGGTGATCTTCAACGACCCGCCCCCTCCACCGCCCAACGATGTTCCGCCCCTCAAGGAAAACAACAATCCCAACCTCACGATCAGGGAGCAGTTCGCCGCCCATCGCGAGAACGCCTCATGCGCCGGGTGCCACTCGAAGATCGATCCCCTGGGCTTTGCCCTTGAAAACTTCGACATCACCGGGCGTTGGCGGGAGAAATACGAAAACGGCCGCCCCATCGACGCTTCGGGGACGCTTTGGCGCCAGCATTCGTTCAACGGGGCGACCGACTTCAAGGCCGCGATCGTGAAGGAAAAAGACCGATTCGCCAAGGCGTTCGCCAAACACCTGCTGCGCTACGCCCTGGGCAGGGAACTGGTGCCGGCCGACGCGTTCACGGTCGATGAAATCATCGGGGACACCCAGGGTGGCGAATACAGGCTCCAAACCCTCATCCGCGAAGTGGCGTCGCGCGCGGCTGACGGTGCCTCCGGGGCGCGGGAAGGAAAGCCGGAAAAATAATCACGGGTTTGGTTTCATTGGGCGCCTTGAACGATTGGTTCGACGGCCGGTGGTACCAATGGCTTCGGCACCATCATCCTGTCTCGACTGCCACAAGCGCGCAATTATTTCCTGGGCGATTGAAGTTCAGTCATTGCTGTCAAGGGACTGGTTTGGTTTGACGATCAGCTTTACAGGCGCCGGTGGGCAAGTTGAAATGAGACTGATGTTAATTTGTTGATCTTCCCGCCAGTTTGGTCCCGCATGCCATGGATAGGTGCGGGTGGATTCCGGACCTTGGAGTTGGCCATGCGCAGCGCGTGTTTCAAGGTCGTCGCGATGGTGGCCTGCCTGCTCGCGCTCGCCCCGATCCTCATTGCCTCCGAACCGATACCGTTTTCCAAGGTGGCCCCGCTTCTGAAGCAGCACTGCGGCAAGTGCCATGATTCGATGATTGGAAAGCCCAAGGGCGACTTGAAGATCGACAAGCTGGACGCGGATCTTGTTCGGGGCAAGGATGGCGACCATTGGCAGGAGGTTCTCAACCGCCTCAATTTCGGTGACATGCCGCCCAAGGATGAGCCGCAACTGGCCAAGGCGGACCGCGATCTCATTGCCGGCTGGATCGTCCAGGAGATGAGGCGCGCGGCCCTTACCAAAAACCAGGCGACGCACTTTCGCAGGCTGACCCGTCGTGAATATGAACGGACGATGCAGGATCTCCTCGGCCTGGGCATCGAGTTCGGCAAGCGTTTGCCTGAGGATGGACGGTCGAAGGAGGGCTTCCGAAACGACGGCGACGCGCTCCGCATGTCGCCGCTTCAATACGAGATGTACCTCCAGATCGCCGATGAGGCGCTTTCCGAGGCGATTGTTTCCGGGCCGGCGCCGGAGGTTCACCGCTACCGTCTTGAGGCGCGCAAGGCTCCCGTCGTGCTGCCCAAGCCGGAAAGCCGCCCGGGTGAAAGCTACGACTACCGCGGAAAAGGAAAGACATTCTCCATTGGTGATGATTGCCAATTCGGGAAGACCGTTCTGACCCAGCAGCCGGTTGGAGTTTTGTTGCCGTCGGCTCCGCAGTCATTTGGGGAAGCGGCGCTGAAGCGACCCGACTTCCGGTACGGTTTCCGCCTTCACCACCCCTTCCGGCGCGGGGAGATGCTGGTCCGCGTGCGCGCCTCCAAGTTCCTCGGCGAATCCGGAAAGGAAAGCGCGGCGCCGCCGCAGTTGGCCGTGGGAATCGGCTGCACCAACCTTCATGGCATTGAAATCCGCGCCATCGCCGAGCCGATCATCGTCAATCATCTGGAATCCCGCACCTATGAATTCCGGGCCCGGCTGGAAAACTTCCCCCTGCCCAATCCGGGTCCTTTCCGAAACGAGAATTGCAGCATCCTGTATGCGTGGAATCCGGCCACCCAGGCCGCTCAGGACCCGAATCCGCCCAGGCTCAAGATCGAGTGGATGGAACTGGAAAGCCCCTACCTGGAACAATGGCCGCCGGCCTCGCATGCCGGCATCCTGTTCCCCAACATTGCCGGGCTAGCCAAGGAGGAATACGCCAGGGAGGTCATCAGGAGATTTGCCACCCGCGCCTACCGGGGGCCGGTCGACAAGGCTGAACTCGACCGACTGGTTTCGTTCTGGTTGAAAAACCGGGGTGAAAGCGACGCGCCGGAGGCCGGCATCCGCGAGGCCCTGAGCCTTGTGCTGACCTCATCGCGTTTTCTCGCCCTTCCCGCGGTGCGCGCGGAAAACGCCTCCAAGGAGAGGCTCACCAACCACGAACTGGCATCCAGGCTTTCCTATTTCCTTTGGAGCACGATGCCGGATGACGCCCTCCTTCAACTGGCCGAGGGCGGAAAGCTTCGCGAACCCGGGGTGCTGTCCGGACAAGTCCGAAGGATGCTCAAGGATCCCAAGGCCTGGCAGTTCATCGAGCAGTTCACCGAACAATGGCTCGAACTCGACCGGCTTCAGCGGGTGAATGTGAACAAGGGAAAGTATCCCGGGTTCAATGATGCCCTGGCGACAGCCATGAGGCAGGAAACGGCTTACTTCTTCGCCCACCTCCTCAGGCAGGACCTTGCCATCCTGCACTTTTTGGATGCCGATTTCACCCTTGTGAACGAGGCGCTCGCCAGGCACTACGGCATTCCCGAAGTGACAGGGCCTGAATTCCGCCTTGTCAAGCTCGACGCCTCCTACAAGCGCGGCGGCCTGCTGACCCAAGCCAGCGTGCTCACCGGAAACTCCGACGGCCTCGACGGGCATCCCATCAAGCGTGGAATGTGGCTCCTCAAGAACCTGCTGGATGATCCGCCTCCGCCTCCTCCCCCCGCCGTTCCGGAACTGGACCGCGCCAACGACCCGAAGCTCAAGGGACTCACGATCAAGCAGGCCCTGGCCTTGCACCGTTCGAACGCCTCCTGCTCGGGATGCCACGCTAAGATCGACCCTTGGGGAATCGCCTTCGAGGAGTACGACGCCATCGGGAATGTCCGGAAGCCAAAGTCACCTCAGTCGATCGATTGGGTTGCCGAGCTTCCCACCGGGGTGTCCGTCAACGGGATGGCGGAGCTGAAGAAGGAACTGCTTCGCACTCGCGGCGACGACCTGCGCCGGGCGGTGCTGCGCAAGGTGGCGGCCTACGCCCTGGGAAGGTCTTTGACACTGACCGACATGGAAGCCATGGACGCGCTGGTTCCCGAATTGAAAAAACGCAAGGATGGCCTGATGTCGCTTGTGGAACTGGTGGTGATGAGCGAGGCGTTCCAGAAAAAGTGATATATTCTTGTCAGCGATCCGCGCCAAACCATGAGAGGATCCGACCATGCCCCAACCCTCCTGGCACCTCAACCGGCGAACCATCCTCCGCGGCGGCGGCATGGCCCTTGCCCTTCCCTGGCTTGAGGCCATGGCTCCCGCGGCACCGGCCTCCCCCAAGCCTAAGCGGTTCTGCGCGTTCTTTTTCGGCAACGGCGTCTCGCTGACGAAGCCCACCGACCCCACTAGCGACTGGAATTGGTTCCCCCGAACCGATGGGGCCGACTACAAGTTCACGAAATCCCTTGAAACACTGTCCGGACACCGCGGCGACCTGACGATTTTCGGGCAGCTTTCGCATCCGAGCAGCCGCCAGCTTGTCGGCCACAACACGGGCGATGTTTGGCTCAGCGGAGCCGACATCCGCCAGAACCTGAACAATTCCATTTCCATCGACCAGTTCATCGCCCGCGACTATGGCCAGCACACCCGCATTCCCTCGCTGGTGTTGTCCAGCAATGGCGGCACCGGCATGAAAAGCCGGGCGACAACGATCTCCTTCGACCAGCAAGGCCGGGCGATCCCGGCCGAGTCGAACCCGCGGAGCATCTTCGAGCGTCTTTTTGAAAAGCCCGCCGATGGCGACCGCGTGGCCCGCGAACGCGCCCTGGCGTCGGGACGCAAGAGGGTGGACTTCCTGCTGGAGGACGCCCGGTCGTTGCGTGGCCAGCTTGGCCGGCCCGACCAGCAGCGCCTCGATGAATTCCTCTCATCCCTGAGCGAGGTGGAGAGCCGCCTCGCGCGCGCGCAGACATGGCTCGGCAAGGCGATGCCGAATGTCGATCGATCAAGGATCAACCTCGAGGTGTCGCAGAAGGGCCCGACCGAGTACATCCGCACCATGATGGACCTGATCGTTCTGGCCTTCGAGACCGACACGACCCGCGTCGCCACCTATCAGATCTCGTCGGAGGATGGCCATGGAATCTGCGACCGCTTCCCCGGCATCCTCAAGATCGGCACCGGCAAGCATGGCGGGCACCACGGGCTGAGCCATTCCAATCCGTCGAAGGATTCAAGCTGGGGCGAATACGATCGCTACCTGGCGGAACAATTCGCCTATTTCCTAAACCGTTTGTCAGCCATCCGCGAGGGAGAGACCCGCGTCCTCGACCGCACGCTGGCCCTGTTCGGCAGCGGAACCAGCAGCACGCACCATGCCCGCAACTATCCGATCATTCTGGCCGGGGGCAAGGATTTCGGCTTCCGGCATGGGCGGTACATCAAGGCCCGCGAGGAAAGGCCGCTTGGCGACCTGTTCGTGACCATGCTCCAGCGCCTTGACTTCCCCGTCCGCAAGTTCGCCGAGAACAGCGGCGAGTTCGGCGAGGTTGTGGCCTGACCGCGCCGCGCCGGAAGCTCGCGACCCCCGGAACGCCTGATGGCGCCCCAAGCGATTGTCCGATTTCCGGATGATGTCGGTTCGGTCTGTTCCTGACGATTTCGGCACTGTTTCTTCTTGTCCGGTCCGGCCCAGAGGTTACATTCATTTCACCTCTCCCGCTCTGACCCGGAGCACCACCGTGAAACATCCCCTCGAACCGCTTTCCGCGGGCGAGATCAGCCATGCCGTGGCCTTGCTCAAGCAGGCTGGCAATGTCACCCCCACCACCCGTTTCGTATCCGTGAGCCTCAAGGAACCTCCCAAGGCCGATGTCCATGATTGGGATGGAGCCAAGGCCCTTCCCAGGCGGGCTTTCGCCGTGCTGTTCGACAACGCCACCAACACGGCCCATGAGGCCCTGATTCACCTGACCGATAACCGCCTTCACTCATTCCGGTCCTTGACCGGCGTGCAGCCGACCATGACGGTCGATGAGCAAATCGAATGCGAACAGGCGGTGCTGAGGAGTCCGCTGTTCCGGGAGGCCTTGCGCCGCCATGCCGGTGATGTCGACCCGGCGCTGGTGATGGTCGACATCTGGTCGGCAGGGAACTATGGATCGGAGGAGGACCGGACCTTGCGGTTGGCCCGTCCCCTCTGCTTCCTGCGCCGCGATGCCACCGACAACGGGTACGCCCGCCCGCTGGAAGGCATTCGCCCCGTGGTCGACCTCAACAGGATGGAGGTCATCCGGGTCGAGGAACATGGTTCATGGCCCATTCCCGAGGCTTCGTGCCACTATGCCGCCAGCCGGGTTCCGGAACAGCGCTCCGACATCAAGGCCATCGACATCACCCAACCGCAGGGGCCCAGCTTCACGGTGGAAGGGCGGAAGGTGAGCTGGCAAAACTGGACATTGGTCGTCGGTTTCAACGCCCGGGAGGGGCTAACGCTCCACCATATCCGTTACCGTGACGGCGGCCGCGACCGATCGATCCTTTACCGGGCATCGCTCACCGAGATGGTCGTGCCGTATGGCGACCCGGGCCCCACCCAGGCGCGCAAGAACGCCTTCGATGTCGGCGAATACGGCATGGGCATGTGCGCCAACAGCCTCCAGCTCGGTTGCGACTGCCTCGGCCATATCCACTATTTCGACGCCGACCTGTGCACGAGCCGCGGGGAGCCGCTGAAAATCGCCAACGCCATCTGCATGCATGAGGAGGATTTCGGAATCCTTTGGAAGCACACCGACAGGCGCCTGCCCGACAGCCCCGAGGTTCGCCGCTCGCGCCGCCTCGTGATCTCCTCGGTCTCGACGGTGGAGAACTATGAATACGGATTCTTCTGGTACTTGTATCAGGATGGCAACATCCAGCTCGAGGTCAAGTTGACCGGCATCCTGTCGCTGGGTTCGCTTCCGTCGGGGACCAAGCCGCCCCATGGGGTGCTGGTCGCGCCGCATGTCTACGCCCCCAACCACCAGCATTTCTTCAATGTCAGGCTCGATTTCGACATCGACGGCATGGCGAACACGGTGCAGCAGGTCGATGTGGTCGCCGACCCGCCATCAGGTTCCAACCCGTTCGAGAACGCGTTCCGCGCGCGGGCGACCAGCCTGACGGGCGAGGTCATGGCCAGGTCCCACCTGCGCCTCGAGACCGGCCGCTCATGGAAGATCATCAACCCGGCTGTCAAGAACCATGTCGGAGACCCCGTGGGATACCGATTCCTCCCGGGTGACAATGCCTTTCCGTTCGCCTCTCCCGGCGCCTGGTGGCGCAAGCGGGCGAGGTTCGTGGATCATCATGTTTGGGTGACTCCATGGCATGAGGACGAGAATTTCGCCGCTGGCGATTACCCGAACCAAAGTGCCGGTGACGACGGGCTTATCCGGTGGACCGCGCAGGACCGCCCGATCGAGAACACGGATGTGGTTTTCTGGTACACCTTCGGCCACACCCACCTGCCACGCCCGGAGGATTACCCGGTCATGCCGACGGCCTACATCGGGTTTTTGCTCAAGCCCTCTGGTTTCTTCAACCTGAACCCCGCCAATGATGTCCCCCCTTCTCCCGCCAGGAAGGCCGGGCATGGTTGTTGTGAATCACCCGGGGAAACCATAGGCCCGGAAACGACGATCCAACTGGGAGTTTCCAATCGGGGCGGCTGAATCTGGTTGAAATGAAACGATGATGGCGCGTTGGTTCGTTGGGCCGCGATTCGCCGCCGAACCAGACTGGCATTCCTCCGGGCCTTCCAGAATGCGTGCCGGCGGCCACTTCCTGCGGGCCTGCCGTTTCCTGTTCCTGGTGGGCGCATGAAAGGTTGATCGATAATATTACACTAATTGGTTTCGCCAATCAGCTTCGCTGAGGCGTTCCAACTGTTTCTCGTCAGGCATGGCGATGGACTCCACACCCCTTGTTTTCCGCGCCCACTTTCATTTCGGAGCTTTCATGAGCAGGTGTACCAAGTTTTTGCCACCCTTGGCGATTCCGATGGTCACTCTTGGGTTT
>JAGWVO010000665.1 GCA_018970845.1 Planctomycetota bacterium | reverse complement strand
CGTGCCGGTTCGTTGAAACCGGGTCGATTTTATCCTTGCCGCCAGCTCCCGCGCATGTTGCCTTGGGCAAATCGTTCGATGAACCGACTTCATGGCGAAATCCACATTGGGCGACAACGGCACGCGAGGTCGCGGCCAATGTTCTAGCCTTGGCGGCGCGGACCTTGGTATCAATGCGGCCTGCCCCGCCTTGATCAGGGTTCAATCTTGAGGGAGGCGACGGGAATCACCGCCAGTTCGTTGGCGGCATGGCTCTTGTGGGTGTAGCCGATGTGGAGTTTGCCCTCATGTTCCACGGCATAAGGGTAGCTGAAATCCGCGTTGGGCGCCGATACGCCGGAGGTTCGGTCTGAAACGGAGTTCCGTATGAGAAAAACCTTGCTGAAAACAGGTTCCCCCGGTTTGCCGACGGCGATGGTGAGAGGCGAACGCCTGCCGCCGGAATCCGCCGTTGTCGTGCAGACAAGGAACCGCTGGCCGTTGCGCAAGGTGCCGGCGTAAGGCTTGCTGGTGGTCATCGGCATGTTCGAGGCCACCGCGGCGGACCATGTGCGGCCGAAATCGTTGCTTGTCGAGACGAGCGCCACGGCTTTCTGGCCGTAACGCGCGATGTTGGTGATCCGGTTCTTGTCGACGATCACCGTCGATTCACCCCATAAGTTGGTTCCCAGGCTTTTGTCGGCCTCGATGACCAACAAGTCCCATTTCGTGAAGTCGTCGCCATGGCTGATGGCCACCGCCGGCAACTCCCCACTCACGCCATGGCCCTTCGAGACCCGGAAACCCGCCATGATCCAATTCCCATCCGCCATCATCCTCGGTTCCTGCATCGGCCAGAAACCCTTGTCAAGCACCACTCCCCTGGCCTCCCAGCGGCCGGAAGCCTCATCGAGCAGATAGGCCCGCGTGTGCGTCCGCTGGAAGTCACCATGAAAGGCTCCCATGAAAGCCCACAACCTGCCGGAATGGGAAAGGAAAACCCCGTGGCTCACGCCAAGGTCTCCCTCGCCCGCGTCGATCACCACCGGTTTCCCCCAGGTCTTTCCGCCGTCATCGCTGACGCGCGCGTGCGCCTCCTCCGATGCCGTGTTCTCCTCCCCTTGGTTGAATCCATAGGAGGCGTAAAGCTTTTCCTTGTGCCAGCAGAGGCCAACGCCAAGCGTCCACTTGCATCCGTCGGCATCGGGACGCTTCCGCTTGATGACATGAAACTCGGCCCCGGCCACCTGCGGCAGTTCAGACGCCTTGGGAAAAGGAACCGAATCATTCCACAGGGTGCCATGGTTTTCGATGGCGGCGGGAACAACCGGTTTCCTTGGCGCGAGCGGCCTGCTTACAAGCATCTTCAGCTTCGATTTCGGGCCGCTCACTTTTCCGGCCCGCACATCGGACTCGGTGAACCGGGCCATGAGGATTTCCCCGTCGGTCGCGCGGTTGCGATCGTAGGAAATGTAAATCGTCCCGTCGGGCGCCTGGAACCCATCGGGGTAGGAAACTCCCTTGCGTTCATCAAGCAGGAGCCCGCCTTGCCAGGTCTTGCCTTCGTCATCGGAAAGCCAGGCGCTCAATCCCACGCGACCCGAATGGGAATCCACCTTTTCCCCGTGTTTCACAAGCAGCAGTCGGCCCGATGAAAGCCTTCGGACATGGAACCTCGCGTTGGGCT
>JAGWVO010000664.1 GCA_018970845.1 Planctomycetota bacterium | reverse complement strand
TCCATCGCCTTGACCAAACAGGTCATTATTTCACTTTCGTCCAGGTATCAAATAACATTCCATCTTTGTCATAGGCCTTGAGATGAATGGCCTGATTGTCAACTTGAATAACGCATGTGTGGTAATCCACCCGCCCAATCGCCTTGATCCAGGAACTGTGAGGAACGAAGTTCTCCAAACCGCCGCCGCCGCCGCCCGTGGTGAGATGAACAATCCCGTTTTTCAGGTCGACTCGTCCAGCCTTGATTGGATGTGTGCGTTCGTAGAGATGGACATGCCCGTTGATAACCATGTCCACCCCGTGTCGCTCGTAAAGTGGAAGGAGGTGGCGGGGGTTGGCGCCGCCCAGTGAGGAAGGCTTTCCGGAAAAGGTGTCGCCGTAATCGTCACTGTCACTTGAATAGGCTGGATGGTGGTGAAAGCAGAATTTCCACTTGGCCTTGGAACCGGCAAGTTCCCTTTCAAGCCAAGCGTATTGGGTTGACCCGGGATTCAATGGCTTGTTGCTGTCGATGCTGAAGAAGTCGGCATCCCCGTACCGGAAGTGGTAGAAGTACTCGGGTTCGGGAAGGCTGAAGTAATCGTAATAGAAGCGGTGATTCCTTTCGTGGTTTCCAATGCATGGCAAAACCGGAATGCGCCCAAACAATTCCTGGCACGGACGAAACAGCTCGTTGACCCATTCCGCCTTGTCGGATCCGTTGTCAACTACATCGCCGACATGCATGACAAAAGCCGGGCGATTTTCCAAGGCCCGGGTCGCGACCTGCCCGGTGACACGCGGATTCTTCTGGGTGTCGCCAATGGTGGCGAAAACGAATGGGGCCCCTGGGCCGGGATCCGTCTGGAAACTCAGCAGCGGTGAAACCAAATCCCCCGCGGCGGGGTCGTCACATACAACCCGGTAGAAATAGGATCCCCCGGGTTTCAGTCCTTCAATTCGCACCATTCGCATTGAACCGGCTTCAAATCCAACCTTGTTGGCCAATGGAACCGACAGGCCATATTCAACCCGACCAGCTACGGGACGGTTCGTTTCCCAGCCAATCGTGATGGAATTCTTGGTCGGATATTGCAGGTAGGGCGCCACCACAAACCAAGCGCCCTCGACCACGGAGGCCTTTTCCTTGATTGACTTGCCATGTTCGAAAAGGCCGGCGACCTCCTCGGGACTCAAAGCGGATTCATGTATCGATGCGGAGCGGATGGCGCCGATGAATGGCACTTTCTCATCATCGTCCGCATACCCCCCGATAATCAGTGGGGAATTCGCCGGAATCATTGGGCCGGATTGGGCCATCGAGGAAGCCTCGGGCTTGCCGTCGACAAACAGCCTCATGGTGGTCCCGTCGTAGGTGCAGGCGACATGGGTCCAGTGACCAAGATTGAGCCCCGATGATGATCGAAGCCAAGTTATCGTGCCGTCGTTTTGTCCGCTGCCGTTTGCCGCCAAGCCCATCCGAAATCCCGCGACATCGTAGCCGAGAGAGATTCCCTTGCCCCCGTAGCGGTTGTCCTGAATCTGTCCGATGATCCCCCCCTTGCGAGCGCCCGCATCGATGCGAACCCAGCTGGAAAGGGTGATGGCCTGTCCCTTGAGGCGCACCCCACGACCACCTACCCAAACAGCGTCAGCGCCACCCCTGAATTGAAGCGACCCCGAATCCGCGGAA
>JAGWVO010000663.1 GCA_018970845.1 Planctomycetota bacterium | reverse complement strand
GATTCCAGGCCCTTGGGCCGGATTGTGATTCCCCTCGATGCACCCTGACCAGGCAATCACCATCGGGCGCGACCGCGTACAGTTTCAGCAATTCCATGGCCAACCCGTCATTTTCACTGCCGGGTTCATCAACCGGGACGTCCATTTCCATCATGGGGTGGATTCCTCCATCTCCCAAATCGTCATGGAAATGAATAATCCAGTCGTCCCTGCGGCATGGAGTGGCCTGAAAACCGGTGATCGGTTTCCAGACGAAACGATTTTGAGGGAATGATGGGGCCTTCTGTCAGGCCAGGACCGGGTGAACGACCTCGCCTTCGACATCCGTCAGGCGGAAGTCGCGCCCTTGGAAACGGTAGGTCAGGCGTTTGTGGTCGAGTCCCAACTGGTGGAGAATCGTCGCGTTAAGGTCGTGCACATGGACCTTGTTTTCCGCGGAGGCAAAGCCGAGTTCATCGGTTTTTCCGTGCTGCGTGCCCGGCTTGAATCCGCCACCGGCAAGCCACATCGTGTAAGCATCGATGTGGTGGTTGCGGCCCACGGTCTCCCTCGTTTCCCCCATGGGCGTGCGGCCGAACTCGCCTCCCCAGACAACGATGGTGCTGTCGAGCAGGCCGCGGCCGGCCAAGTCGTTCACCAAGGCGGCGCAAGGCTGGTCGACCTCGCGGCAGACGCGCTCAAGGCCTCTCTCGAGGTTGATGTCGGGGCCGCCATGATGATCCCAATCGGTGTGGTAAAGCTGCACGAACCGCACGCCCCGTTCCACCAGCCTTCGGGCCAGAAGGCAGTTGGCCGCGAAGGACGGCTGGCCAGCAACGGCGCCATATCGTGAAAGGGTTTGCGAGGATTCCCTGGAAATATCGATGAGGTCGGGCGCCGAGACCTGCATGCGAAAGGCCATTTCATAACTGGCCGTGCGTGCGGCGATTTCCGGATCTCCCTGATCGGCAAAGCGGATGCGGTTGAGCCCGGAAATCGCATCCACCACCCGTCCTTGCGATTCGCGGGTGATGCCTTCTGGAGTCGCAAGGTTGATCACCGGGTCCCCGGTGGAACGGAATGGCACGCCTTGGTAGGAACTGGGCAGGAATCCGCTGCCCCACAAGGGCATGCCTCCACGGGGGCCCCGCGGACCGGATTGCAGCACGATGAATCCTGGAAGGTCTTTCGACGGGCTTCCCAATCCGTAAGTGACCCAGGCGCCCATGCTGGGGCGACCGAACTGCGCCGACCCGGTGTTGGCAAAGAGCTTGGCAGGCGCGTGATTGAAGACATTGGTTGACATGGAACGGATGATGGGCAGACGGTCGGAGACCGACCCGGTGTTGGGCAGCAGCTCGGAAATGCTGGCTCCTGACTGGCCCCAGCGCCTGAACTTACGCGGGCTGGCCCGGAGTTTGGGGCGCTCCTTGGAGAATGTGTTCATGAAAGCGAAACGCTTGCCCTTGATGAACGACTCGGGGATGGGCTGGCCGCTCAGCCGGTTGAGTTCCGGCTTGCTGTCAAACAGGTCAAGCTGACTGGGGCCGCCCGCCATGAAAAGGTAAATGACGCTCTTGGCCTTGGGTTCATGATGGGCGGTGCGGAGTGCCATCGGATCGGCGGAACTATCGCCAGCCGGGCGGGCCTGAAGCGTGGAAAGCGCCATGCCGGCCAGCCCGATGGGGCACTGTGTG
>JAGWVO010000662.1 GCA_018970845.1 Planctomycetota bacterium | reverse complement strand
CCTCGAATGGGAATGGAAGCACCTCCTCGACAAGCCCGTGGGCCAATCCAGGTGAATGTCCCGGCCGGATCGCCCCTTCCTGTTCGGCCCGCCTCATTGCCGGAGTTGACATGAGACCCCTGTTTTTCACCGTCGCGTTCGTCGCGGCTTGGCCATATGCCCTCGGGAATTCCCCCGCCCGGGCGCAGCCTCGCGGATTGCCCCTCCTTGAAAGCGAGACATTCTGGGACAACCGGGACTGGGATTGGTACGGGGCGAACATCCCATTCTTCGAATGTCCCGAGCGGGACATCCAGACGACCTATTACTACCGCTGGGAACTGCTGACCAAGCACCTCACCTACGGATCCCCCAACAGCGGCTACTCGTTCACCGAATTTATCGACAGGCCTTTCTGGTCGGGCGCCTACGGGGCGATCTCCTGTCCGGCCGGGCACCAGTTGTACGAGGCGCGATGGCTCCGCGACCCGCGTTATTCCCGAGACTACGCGCGGTATTGGTACCGGACGCCCGGCGCACAGCCCCGCAACTACAGCACCTGGCTGGCCGATGCCGTCTGGGCCGTGCACCGCGTCCACCCCGATGACGGCTTCATGGTCGGCCTGCTTCCCGACATGAAAAACAATCACGAGGGATGGGAGAAAAGGCATTTCGCCGCCGATGTCGGCCTTTTCTGGCAGAACGGCCACGACGACGGCATGGAGTTCAACATCAACAGCCGGCAGACGAAGGATATCCTGCGCGGCGCGCCGGGCTATCGCCCGACGATGAACGCCTACATGTACGCCGACGCGCTCGCCATCGCCCGGGCTTCCGAACTGGCCGGTGACGCCGCCGCCGCGGCGGCCTACCGGGCCAAGGCCGCCGGCATCAAGGAAAACCTCCAGAAGAAGCTTTGGGATCCAAGGCGCCGGTTTTTCTTCCACATGTTCCGCCGGGACGAGGAAGCCGATGGCCACAAGGTCTCCGCGCTCACGCTCACCCACCAGACCGGCAGGCACGCGGGAAGCCCGCACGGCCGCGAACTCATCGGGTATGTTCCCTGGCAGTTTTCCATGCCCGATTCAGGCAAGGGCTACGAGGCCGCGTGGGCCAAGCTGCTCGACAAGGATGGGTTCGCCGCACCGTTCGGCCCCACCACGGTCGAGCGCAACGACCCGATGTTCCTGCTCAAGAAGACATGCTGCTGGTGGAGCGGGCAATCCTGGCCTTACGCCACCAGCCAAACGCTCAAGGCGATGGCCAACCTCCTGCAGGATTACGAGCAGGCTGTCGTGATAAGGGAAGACTACGCCAGGCTCCTGCTCGCCTTCGCGCGCACTCATCGCAAGAACGGCAAGCCTTACCTGGCTGAGGCGTGCCATCCGGACACCGGGTCGTTCGAGGGGCACGACGGCCACAACCACAGCGAGCACTATTTCCATTCCTCCTTCAACGACCTTGTCATCACCGGGCTCGCGGGCCAGCGCGCGCAGGACGGTGGAATCCTCGAGGTGAGGCCGCTCGCCCCGGCGTCATGGGACTATTTCGCACTCTGGAATGTGCCGTACAAGGGCAGGCTTGTCGGTGTCTTCTGGGACCGCTCGGGCTCGCGCTACAACCTGGGAAAGGGATTGCGCCTGCTGGTTGATGGCAAGGAAGTCGCCTCGTCGGAAAAGTTGGCGCCCCTTTCGGCGCCGTTGCCGCCGGG
>JAGWVO010000661.1 GCA_018970845.1 Planctomycetota bacterium | reverse complement strand
CCAACCTCGAGCGGCGCGTGGATTGTGCTGGAGGTGGAGCATGAGGCCAGCCAGGAAGGGGTGGGGTTCACCTCCGCCACTCCCGAAATCCGCTGCTCCACCCGTTTTCGCGCGGCGCCGGCGTCGGTGCCCCAGAAACCGTGGCCGATGGCGCCGCGGCCGGTCGCGGCCGGGGTGGAAACGGCCATTGTCACCGGCCCCGAGGGCGCCGAGACGCTTGTCGACCGCCACGGCCGGGTGAAGGTGCGCTTCTGGTGGGATCCGTCGGACACATCCGGCGGAAACAGTTCCTGCTGGATCCGCGTGGCCCAGCCTTGGGCGGGCAAGGGATATGGCGCCTTCTTCTGGCCCCGGGTGGGCAACGAGGTGGTGGTGGCGTTCGAGCATGGCGACCCCGACCGGCCGATCATCGTCGGCAGCGTCTACAACTCCACGAACATCACGCCCTACACGCTGCCCGAGATGACCTACATGTCGGGGTTCCATTCCAAGACGCAAGGGGGCGACTCGGGGGAGAACTTCCACAGGATCGTGATGTCCGACTCCCAGGGGGCGGAGAACATCCTGATCCACGCGGAGGCCCGCCTGCTGACGACCCAGGAAAAGGCGCAGATCCTCCGAAGACCCAAGTCCAGCATCGAGTGGCAGTGAGGTGGCGGCATGAGCGGATTCGGTTCCGAACTTCTCGGACTTTTCACGGACTTCATCAACACCCAAAGCGCGGCCTACCAGAGCTTCAATGGCAACGGCACCAGGCAGAACCTGTTCGGGGCCCAGATCACCAACTCGTTCGGCTCGTCAATCACCTGCCAGATGGACATGGTCAGGCTCTGGCAGGACATGACCCTCACCAAGAAAACCTTCGGCCAAAACGACATCGAGGATTACGCCGAATTCGAGAGCGTGAACCTCACCAGCAGGGTCCTCGGCGCCGTCAGGGCGGTCGAGTCGCTCAACTACGAATATTTCACCCAGGACTTTTCCTTGATGGCTATCACGGATGAGGCGGAAAGGTTCGCCGTCAACTGGAACGGCTACCTGACGATCATGCTCGGCGACACCGCCCAGATGAATTTCAAGGGCGACAACATGTCGATCACCCGGGCTGTCAACGACATCACCTACGCGACCTCGAAAGGCAAGCAGCAGCAGTGGAGCTACATCGATGCGGACATGAAGAGTTTTTATTATTATGTCTATTGTTTAAGTGTCTTGATGAAAACCGTCTTTGACACGATTGTCGGCCAGTTTTCCGCGAGCATGAGCGCGACGGCGACGCTGATCGTCGAGATCATCGAGACCATCTTCATCCTGCTTATTCCCTCCTATCAGGCAAAATTATCGAAAAGGCTGCTTTACAAGGAGAAGAAAAAAGCGAACGCCTACATCGGCGACGACTCCGAGACCGCCGTCATGCAGGACGAGTTCAAGGCCAACAGCAAGAAACTTCAGGACCTGATCGATGACAACGCCAAGGCGCTGGAGAACCTCCAGACCGCCAAGGGAACATTGGAGAGTGAAGTAACGGAGTTCAAGTCGGAGTTGACGAAACTCAAGGACGATGCCGCCAAGTACAAGGACAGCCTGGCGCAGAGCCAGGCCGCGGTCGACTCGCTCAAGACCAAACTTCAAGCCCTCGAGAAAGATTTCAAGGCCAAAACCGACGGCCTGGTGACTGAACTGACGACCCTGCAG
>JAGWVO010000099.1 GCA_018970845.1 Planctomycetota bacterium | reverse complement strand
CCGGATCGAGCATCGGGAGGATTCACCCCCCTCATGGCAGGAATCGGCCGAGGCTTTCACTCCGGCCGATCGGGAGGCTTGGAAGCTTCGGCAAAAGGTGCTGGCCGAGGGGGTGGAAGCCTTGCCGGTCTCGATGCCATCGATGTTGACCGCGGCGCCCCTTACAAGAAGTGAACTTTTCAGCGAGGTTTTGAAATGATGATGTTCGTCCTTCTGGCGGCCTCGGCCGCCCTTTCACAGCAGCCTCCCGGGCAGGTCGTCAAGTTGGACCTGCCGGCCCGCGGGATCGAAAGCCCGGTCCTCAGGAACAGGATCCTGCCACAGCTTGAGGAAATATCCACGGGCAATGCCGCCGTTCATTACGCGACGGCATTCGCGCCCGACTCCATCTCCTTCACGCGCGCCGAAAAGGATTTCAGCGACAGGCTCCAGAAGTGGCTCACCTGCCCGCTGCCCGAATTGGCCACGGTGAAATCCACCATCCTGCAACCCCGTTTTTTTCCATTGGCCGAGTTGGAACGCGGGGCGCGCAAAAGCCACTGCGACTGGCAAATGAAGGAAAGGCTCAACGATGGAATCGGAACCCTCATGCCCGATCTTCAGGGGTTCCGCATGCTGGCCAACTTCATGCGCGTGAGGGCCCGCTGGCATTTGGCCAACAACCGGCCGGAGGAGGCCTTGCGGGATGTGCGCACGATCTTGGTGTTCGGCCGGCATGTCAGCGAGGGGCCGACCCTCATCCAGTACCTTGTCGGGGTTGCCGTGTGCCAGGTCGGATTCACCACCCTTCACGATTACATGGCCCATGACGATGGGGCCAACCTGTTCTGGTCGCTGGCCTACACGCCGCACCGGTTCCTGCCTTTCATGAACGCGCTGGAGGGCGAGCGGATATTCATCGGAGCCGAATTTCCCGGCCTTGAACGCGACAAGCCGATCACCCAGGAAAAGGCCGCCGAGCTTTCACGCCGGTTCGACAAGCTCATGGGCCTCGTCTCGGAGGGCGAAAGGGAGGGGCCCTCGAAGGTCATGCCCCTTTTGGGTGTCGCCAGTTACACCGATTCCAAGGCTTATCTCGCCGAAAAGCTGAAGCTGGATCCCCATGTCGTGGGCAGGATGCCCGTGGCCCAGGTCGTGCTGATCCGCCAGTTGGATGAGTATGAACGGGCCCGCGACGAGATCTTCAAGGCGGCGATGTTGCCGGTGCCGCAGGCCGTGGCGGTGATGCGACAGGAGAACGAAAAATGGAAGGCGCCCGCCCTGTCGCAGGGCCCGCACGCCCTGATGCGCAACCTGTTGCCCGCGATTGATCGCGTGACATTGGCCCATCACAGGGCCGACCGGGCCATCGGCGCCCTGATGGTAATCGAGGCGCTTCGCCACCATGTCGCCAAGGCGGGCAAGCTGCCCGAACGGCTGGAGGAAACGGGATTGCCCTTGCCGGTGGATCCCTACACGCTGAAGCCTTTCCGGTACACCCGCCTCAAGGATGCCGAATGCGTGATCGAGGGGTTGCCTCCCGAGGGGGGAAAGCCCAATCCGGCGGATTCCATACGATACGAGGTGAAGGTTCGACCCCGGATCTCCAAGGAGTAGGCCGATGCGCGGAGCGATGGCACTGGTGGCATGGCTGGGGCTGGCGGCGATGGTGCCGGCCCAGCAGTTCGCGGTGGAGAAATTCCTCGACGACCAGGCGTTCGTCGTCGCCCGGATTCGCCCGAAGAAAATCGAACTCAACAACGCTATCGCCTACCTGACCAAGAACAAGGTGATTCCCCAGGCCCAGGCGATCGCGTTCGCCTTGCTGGCCGGCACGGTGAAGGGGTCTCTCGACCGCAACGCCGAGGAGATTTTTGTCGTTTACAGCATGAGCATGGTGGCCTCGGGCGAGTTCCTGCCCCTTGTGGCGGTTCCCACGAAGGATGCCGAGCAGCAGGAGAAACTCGAGGAGATGCTCAGGAAAATTCCCGGGGCGGGCGATGTGCTGAAGACCAAGCGCCTGGACAACGCCCTGCTCGCCGGTTCCCCGGGCGCCCTTGAGCGCGCCGCCAGGCAACTGGGCAAGCCGCGCCCCGACATCGGCGAGGCGAAAGTGTTGTGGGGCGACCACGCCGTCCAGGTGGCCGTTGTCCCGACGGCAGACCAGAAGCGCAGCCTCAAGGAACTGGTTCCCCCGTTGCAAAAGCCGCTCGACAAACATTCCAGCCAAGAGCTCGCGGCCGGCCTTTCATGGATGTCGTTCAGCATGGATCCGTTCCCGCCCCGCATGAAGGCGGCGATCCGCGGCGTGGATGCCCCCTGGGTCGAGAAGGGAATGTCGTTCATCAAGGATGCCCTCCAGTTCGCTCCCCTGGCCCTTTCGGAGGCCGACCAGAATATCGCCGAACCGGCCGGCAAGCTGATGCAGATGATCGGAAACGGCCTCAAGAAGCAAGGCAACGACATCGTCCTGGAACTCAATGATCCCCAGCCGATCCTCGACCTGTTCGCCGCCGCCGCGGCCAAGGCCCGCGGTTCGGCCCAGTCGATGCAGTCTGTGAACAACATGAAGCAATTGCTTCTGGCGATGCATGTCCATCACGACGCGAAGAACAGTTTTCCCGCCCCCGCCATCGTCTCCAGCGAAGGCAAGCCGCTGTTGAGCTGGCGCGTGGCCGTGCTGCCTTACCTCGAACAGGAGGACCTTTACAGGAAATTCAAGCTCGACGAGCCATGGGACAGCGAGCACAACCGGAAGCTTGTCCCCCTCATGCCCAAATTATTCGCCCCCGAAGGCGAGACCCTGCAACCCGGCCACACTCCCTATGTGGTGCCCGTGGGCAAGCAGACGATGTTCTTTGGCGGCAAGGGCGGCAAGTTGGGCGATGTCACCGACGGCACGACCAACACCGTCGCCCTGATCCAACTGCCCGCGGGCCGGGCCGTGATCTGGTCCAAGCCCGACGACCTGGATGCCGATCCCAAGGTCGCCTTCGACGAACTCACCAAGGGTTTCAGCGACCGCCTCACCGTGGGTTTCGGTGACGGCACGGTGAGGCGGATCAAGTTCCCCCTCAAGGAGGAGGTTTTCCGAAATCTCCTCGACAAGGCGGATGGCAAGCCCATTCCGCTTCTTGATTGACCACGCCGCCGCCCAAGGCAAGCCGCTGGTCCCCGGCCGTTGCCGGGGATCTTTTTGGGGAGCGGTCGATTCAGCGCGGTGAAGCTTTCCCTTGGTGCCGTTCCACGGGGCCCGACGGCACCCAGTTGTCCTTCTGGCGGACAACCATCACCGTGAAGCGGCTTTTCCTGGCGGCCGGCGGTTCACCCGCTCCGCCTTCCGACCGCAGCAGGACCACGCCGTCGCCCATGCGACTCCAAGCCACGGCGGCCTTGCCTCCCCCGGACAATCCCTCCGGCAGGTCGAGCGACCCTTCGGCGGCATTCGGTTCGAGCCGGGATCGTCCGTATTCCAGGGCGCCCAGCGCGAGCCAGTCGGCCTTGAGTTCGGCTTCCCTGCCCGCGGCCAATTCCCGGCCCTTGAGAATCTCCTTGGCCACCAGCGCCAACACCGCCGTCATGAGCGCGATGACCACCAGAAGCCAGACCGACATGATGCCCTTTCGGGATGGAGCGTTTCGCCTCATGGACCGCCACCTCCCGCCGGCAGGGCCATGCCGATGGCCGCCACGGCCTCGCACCGCGGAACCGCGACGCCTTTCACATTGTCCTCAATGATCAACATGGCGAGGTTGCCCCGGCGGCCGAAGCGGGCGGATGATCCCGCGCCGGCGAGGGCGTACCTTTCCCTCTTCGGGCCCGGCCCCGTGGTCGCCCGCTCCACCCATTCAGGACCGGTCGTGTAGACAACCGTCGCCTTGCCGCACTGGAGGATGAGCTTGCCTGGCCCCGCCTTGTCGCCTTCATGCGCGGCGGGCAGGGCGCTGGCCGCATGCACATCATCGCGCCAGCGGGAAACCAGCCGGGGGATGATCATGTTGGCCGTCATCGATCGGCTTGTCATTCCCTCAAGCCTCATGAGGCCGGCCATGAAGGCGATGCCGGAGGTGATCAACACTCCCGTCACGGCCATGACGACCAGCATCTCGATCAGGGTGAAGGCCGGCCTTGAGCGTTTCATGTTCCGGTCCCCGGTCGTGGTCCGACGATCGTGGACATGCGGATGGTTCGGGGTTGCGGATGGTTCGCCGAACGGAGTTCCAACGAGGCGGCAACAAGCTTGACGCCGGGCGCGCCGGGAACCAGCGTCACCGTGACCTCGAGCGCCGACCCGGGCGCCATCCGCTTGATCGATTCGGGAAGCGACCGGGAACCGGCCCAGGCCTTGTCGACGCCATCGAAGCCCTCGGCGCGGGCCTCCTCGAGGATGTTGGCCAATGCCTCGGCGCCGGCGATCCGGATCGTGATCTCCCGGCTTTCACGCACGCTCCATGCCGCCGTTGACGCCGCCATGGCCACCAGGCCCGTCATGGCTCCGAGCACCATCAGGCATTCCAAAAGTGAGTAGCCTTTCCGGGCGGCGCGCGCGCTCATGGCGTCAACCATCCGATCAGGTCGACCAGCGGGATGAAGATGGCCAGCACCGCGGTTCCCACGATGATTCCCACCAGCAGGGTTCCGGCGGTGCCGACGAAGGTCACCCTTCGGTGGAGCCTCCTGAGCGCCAACGCCTGGAGGCTTTGGCCCAGTTCGCCCAGCGCCGCGGGAAACCGGCCGCTCGCGATGGTGGTGCCCAGCCAGGCCGCTTCCGCGTGGTTGACGAGGCCGGCGCGGGCGAGCGCCTCCTGGGGCGGGGCCCCCTGTTCCGCCGCGGTCCGCAGGCGCTTGAGCAGCCTGGAACCCGAGCCATCGGCCGCGCCGCCCTCGATCAGCCAGGTCGCACCGGAGTCGAGCGTCATGCCGGTCGCCAGCATCCTTCCGAGGGCCTCGAGGATCATTCCCCGGCCATGCGGTGCGAACACGCCCCTCAGCCCGGGCATCCACCATCTCAGCGGCGTTTCGTGATACGCCATGACGAGGGCCGCCGACACCAGGGCCAGCGCCGGCAGCAGCAACGACATCAGGGCGCGCGTCCATTCGAGCACCATGACCGTCAGCCAAGGCAGCGGCACCCCGAATTCGGTGAAGATGCGCTCCACCCGTGGCGAGACGATGATCGACCAGAACAGGGTGATCATGACCACCATGAGCATCACCACGAGCGGGTAGGCCAGCGAGGGAACCAGGGCCAACAACCGGGGGGAGAGCGAGTCGTCGTCGT
The DNA here is from genome assembly GCA_018970845.1 of Planctomycetota bacterium. Classification (GTDB taxonomy): domain Bacteria; phylum Planctomycetota; class Planctomycetia; order Gemmatales; family Gemmataceae; genus REEB421. The sequence goes on along the minus strand of JAGWVO010000099.1, from coordinate 5,439 downwards.
TGCCGGCCGAATCCGGGGCCTTGGCCCGTCCCGCCACCCGCAGGTCGAACAGGTCGTCGCGGGCCAGCAGTCCGGGCATGGCCAAAACCTCGGTTCCATGCCCGTGCGCCAGCAATTCGCTGGCGCGCGCCTTCAGCGATTCGTAACCGAACCGCCGTTCCCACAGAGGCCAATACAGCGGGAACGGGAAGGCCCAAAGCGCGGCGGTTTCAAGCCAACCCCAGGCCCCGCGAGTCACCCGCGCCGGAACCAGCACGCCATCCAGGGGCATTCCCGCGCCCATCGCCAGCCGGAGGCCGGCGGCGAGCTCGCGCTGCCTTAAAAGACGCATGTGATCCCATATGAAGAAAACCCAGCCATGGTAGCCCAGCACGGCGAGGGTGCCGAGCACCGGGCCCAGGACAAGGCATGACGGAACCAGGGGCAGCGCCATCAGGAACGCCGCGGCCAGCCGTGTGGGAATGCCTGGCCGGAGGGCCCTCACTGCGACAATCCCTCCATGAGGGTGAACATGGGCAGGAACAGGGAAAAGATGAACATCCCGATGCCCCCGCCGGCGACAAGCACGAGGAGCACGGGAGGCAGGATGGCGCGCAGCCACCTGGCCCGCCACTCGGCCAGCCGCATCGAGGTGTCGCGCAGCAGTTCGAGTTGGGAGGCGAGCTTGCCCTGGCTGGCGCCGACCCCGGCGATCCATGCCGCCCACGCCGTGCCCAACTGGTGGTCGCGCAGCGATGGTTCCAGCGGCTTGCCGGCCTCCAGGTCGGCCGCGGCACCCGCCGCGGCGCCGCGAAGGACCGGATCGGGCGACGCCTCGCCCGCCAGCCGCAAGGCTTGGGGAAGCGGAACTTCCGCCGTCACCAGCAGGCCCAAAAGGTCATAGAGCAGCGACAGGTTCACCTGCCTTTGCATCATCCCCCAGATGGGGATCATTCCGGTGGCCCGGGTCCAGGCCAGCCGGCCTTTTTCCGTGGCTCGCATCAAGAACCTCACCCCTGTCAGGGCCAGAACCAGGCTCGCCGGAATGACCAGGTAAAACACCACGGCGTGCTCGTTCAGCGCGAAGAACACCCTGGTGAGCCAGGGTGTGCGCATGCCGAAGTCGGCGAAGATCGTCATGAATTTGGGGATCACGAAGATCCCCAGGAAAGCGAAGATGGCCAGTCCGAAAACCAGCACGATGCAAGGGTAAAACAGGGCGTCGATCACCAATGCCGTCAGTCGAGACCGGAGTCGGGTGTGCTCGCCAAGCCGGGAAAGGCTTTCGGCCAGCTTGCCGCTGGTGATGCCCGCGCGAACCAGGGCCGCCACATGGGGCGGAACCCCCTTCAGGGCCTTGGTGATCGCCGTGTCGGGAGGTTGCCCCTCCGAAAGCAGGCGGGCCAGTTCCCCGCAGGCCCTGCCCACCGAGTCGCCACCCAGTTCCCGAGAGAGCGCCGCCAGACCCCGGTCCAAGGGCAAGCCGGCGCGGGCAAGCGCGGCCATCTCGTCACTGAGCGAGGCCAGGGTTTCAGGATTCATCGGGGCTTCCCGTGGGACTTGCATTTGAATTCTACGACCCGACCCGGGTGTTTCCAGAAATGATCGCTTTCTAACGAATGGAGCGGCTTTTCAACCGGGCCGGGGCGCGTTGGGGCGCTTGTGGCCCTGCATGGGCTCCCGTTTTAGGCTCCTAGCTTCCGGGTTTTTTCCAAAACCTTGACATGATCGCGAAAATGTTCGGCAGCGGATGATCATAGATATCGGCGATGGCGATTTCGGCTCCCGCCACCTTGACGGACAGCGTCCTCTTCGTTGGAAATCCTGAATAGGCTCCCAGGGAGAAGCCCTTGGCCAGCCGCAGGTCTTCGATCTCATCCCATCTGATCGTTCCGGCCAGGTCTCCCTGCACCAACCCGATGCCAAGGGGGCCGATCACCAGGCAGGACTTCTTCCAACCCTTCACGCCCGCGGGGATGGCTCCGGCGGCGGAAAGCCTCGCGGCCGTGACCAGCATCCCGATGAATGACACGACCAGCAGCAGGCCGCCGCCGACAGCCAGCGGATTCGGATCGGGAGCGCCTCCCCGTGGGTTTTGCCCTTGGTTGGCAGAAAGGGCGATCCATGAGACCGCGAGGCCGGCGAGAACCAGCCAGAACACGAGGTGATGCCATTGTTTTGGCGAGGCCTTCCGCGGGTTGAAGGCCCAAACCATCGCCTCGCCGAATGTCTCGACTTGCCCGCGGTGGTAATCGGCGAGTTTCTCCACGCCGGGCATTGATTTTTTGGGAACGGACCTGGAGAGGATGAGTTCGTAAAGGCGCGTGTTGTCGGGGATCGTGTTCGGGGGGAGTTGCAAGGCGCCCTCGCAATGGTAAATCGCCAGCCATCCCCCCGTGAGATTCGCCTTTGGATCCTGGCAGGCACTGTTGAGGGTGATCCCCTCGATGTCCTCAAAAGCCACAACCTTGCCGCTCCACCCGTGTTCAATGCCAGTTTCCGTGATCGCAAGGGGTTCGCGATCGCCCCATGTCAGCAGCGTGAACGCGATGACGCAGATCGGCAGGAGTGAAAAGTAAGAGGATTCCCGGTTTCCGGTGAGCGCGAACACAACTCCCAGCGCCGCCAGTGCCGCCACCGCCAAAATCACCACGAACAGGCGGCCGTAACGGAACCCGGGAACGATCCTGATCATGTTGTCGGAATGGCTCATGGGATCAGTTTCCCATCCAAGGCCCGGGCCACGACGATGCCGTTGTGAAACGCGTGGACAAGCATCGGCAGCAGCAGGGTGCCGCTGGCCGTTCTCAACAGGGCGAGGATGAATCCGACCCCGATGAGATAAGGAAGCGCGAAAGGTTGGCCGATATGGGCCATCCCGAACATGATGGATGAAACCCAGACTCCCGTGGCCCACGAATGGAATTCCCTCCGGAAAGTGTCGAGGACCAGGTGCCTGAAGAAAACCTCCTCGATGATCGCCGGGAAGATGGTGAGAAGGATGAACAGCCAGGCGGCTTGCCATGGCTTGAGGTCGAGGCCGTCTTCCGCGTCAACCGCGAGGATTTTTTTCAAGTAATCGTGGAACATGAAGTTGGCCTGGATGCAAGCGGCCAGGATCGGAACGGCGGCAACCCACGCGAGCCATGCCAAGCCCGGCACCGGAAACCCCGCGATGGGCGGGCGGACAAGGCAAAGCCATGTCGTCACGGCGCCGACAAGGGCCATCGCCGCCGTGTCGCAGGCGAGGCGGATTGTCGCGTCGCGGCAGGCGGAGTCGATCATGATGTTTCCCGCCGAGATGGCAATGAACAACCCGAAACCGGCCATCAGCTTCGGGAAGAACGCCGCGATCGGCGCGCCGGCGCGGTCGGCTTGGGCCGTCGCCCGGGAAACAAGCGACGCCTGGCACCACGCGCAGGACAGGCGACCGGCGCTCCCGGGCTTGCCGCAGCGCCAGCATGGGGTTGTTTCAGGCTCGCTGGCCGGATGAGACGCCTGTTCTGAAGGGTGGGGCGAGTCGGGGGGAGTCGGGTTGTCCGCCGGGTTCATCGCGCGGCCTCACGGGGAAGCCGGTGGAGGCCGGTCGAATGGCTCGAGGGCCTCGGGGCCATCTGGCTTGGCCGCCTCGAGCGCCGCTTCCCGCTGGTAGGCAAATGCGGCCATCGCCGACCTGAATAACAGGAAAATAATGATGGCCTTGACGATCACGCCCGAGGCGAGCGAGGCGGGGTTGATGACAAAGAAGATGGCGTTGGCGGCGATGTAGAGCACCAGGCCGGTCACCACCATCGGCACGGGCGCCTTGAAAACCAGGGCTCCAAGCGTGATGAAGACGACCCCGAGAGCGGCGGCGCCCCCGTAAATGATCCGGACCGAGTTGATCGCGTTCCCCTTGACCTCGGCGAACTTCGCCTGGTCGACCACGGCCCCGGGGCCCGCCTTGGCGACCTCGGCATCGAGGATTTTCGTGATCTCGGCCTCGGCGTTGTAATAGAGGAATCCGTTGGCCGCCAGGGTGAGGATTCCCACGAAGATGAGCGCGGAGCGGGCGCTCGACAATTGCTTGGCGCGCGCGTTCTGGGCCAGATTTCCAAGCGGTTCCATGGCTCCCGTCCATGAATTGATTGAATTGTCTTGAAGTGATCGTACTTGAGTTGATTCAGGGCTGCAAACATCCAACAGCCTTTGCGGGCGTCCTTTTGTGTTTGGAAAAGCACCAGTTGTTCAACCCTGAGGGCCCCGATTGCCGACCGCGTTTCCGTCGGCGCCGAGGAAGTGTCGGGCCCCGGACTCATCAGCCTTGCCGGAGGCGATGGCGGCGCGGGCGACGGAGGCCATCGGTTCCATGCCGTCGGCCCGGGCGGCGCGGGCGAGTCGCTCCGAGTCGGCCCGGGCCAGCACAGCCTCGCGGAAAGCAGGGCCCGGCAGGAGGAGTTCGGCCAAGGGAAATCGGCCTGTCCCGTCGGCGCGGGGCAGAAGCCTTTGGTGCAGGATGGCCTTGAGCGACCCGGTCAGAAGGTAAGGTTCCAGACCCATGTCCAACAGCCTCGATGCCGCCCCGGGAGCGGATGTGGCATGGATCGTGGCGATCACCAAATGCCCCGTCAGCGACGCGCGCAGCGCCGATTCGGCGGTTTCGGGGTCGCGGATTTCTCCGATCATGATCGCCTCGGGGTCTTGCCGAAGCAGGCTGCGCAAGCCGCGCGCGAAGTCGAACCCCGCCGCGACCCGGATGCTCGACTGCGTGATCCCGGGAATCTCCCTTTCAACGGGATCCTCGAGGGTGCAGACCTGGAGTCCCATGGAGGCGAGTCGTTGGAGGCAGGCGTAGATCGTGGTTGTCTTGCCGCTGCCCGCCGGACCGGTGAGCAGGATCATCCCCTCCCTGCCGTCGAGGGCCCGCTTGAGTTCCGAGGCCACCGCGGGTTCCAGCCCGAGGGAATCCAGTTCCAGGCCGGTTTCCGACTGGAAAAACCGCACGACGACCTTTTCCCCGTGGATCACAGGAAAGGTGCTCACCCGTCCCTCCCCGCGGCCGTCCCGGAAGCCGCCTTCCTGGGGAATGTCGATCCGGTAGGTAAGCAGGCCCGCCAGCACCTTGAACCGGGCGGCGATGTTGGGGGCCAGGGCTTCGGGCAGGCGCGCGAGCGGTTGGAGGATCCCGTTCACCCTCACCCGGGCCTCGACATGGTCCCTTGACGGTTCGATGTGCAGGTCGGAGGCCCCCAGGCGGCGGGCTTCGTCCATGAGCGCGTCCACCAGCGCGGGCACCGCGTCGGGGCCAGCCTTGGCCAGGGCCGTCATGTTTCCCGGGGTCTCCATGCTTCCATGTTACGGGAACGAAAAACCGGCTCTGGCCTTGGCCGGCGGGATTGGCACAATAGTGACATCACCCCCCACCCGGTCCTGACGGAACATCCCCATGAATCCTTGCCTGATGCTCGGCGCGGCCCTGCT
>JAGWVO010000660.1 GCA_018970845.1 Planctomycetota bacterium | reverse complement strand
TGGGCGACGCTGAACTGCCCGGAGATCGTGCCGCCCATCCTGCCGATACGACTCACGGTCCCGTCGGCCTGGGGGCGCCCTGCGTATGCGTGGTGGTTGGCATCCACTCCGTACACGATCGGACCCTGGGAATCCTCGCTGCTGGCGGCCGCCCAGATGATCCCCGGCGCCATCCGGGTCAGCTTGGCAGCAGCCGGTCGGGCGGGATCGAACTCGGCCCGGACGCCCCCGAGCACATCCATGCCCCACATCCCCGGGGACTTCTGCGTCACCTCGGCGCCGTACATCGCAATCCGGCCGCCGGCGACCTTGAACGGCGCCCCGGGCCAGAACCAAGTCGAGCGGGCCGGGTTGCGCACCGTACCCTTGTAGACGCCGTTCAGGGTCATCGCGTTGCGCAGGAAGATCCCCGCGTTCCAAGAGTCGCCGTAGACCCAAGTCGAGCCGGCCTGTGTCCGGATGCTGAAGCCGACGTCGCCGGCCCGGAACGCGGCCGAGGCAGTTGACGGTATGGCGGCCACCGACGCGACTGCTGCTGCCGCGGCCAATCCGCGAAGCCGCCGTGAGGGGAGCATTGTGCGGTGAGTCGAGCCGGTCATTTTGGAACTCCGTTGATGTCGGTTGATGAACACTGACCGAAACGTATTCCCCCGCAGCTTTCCCGGGGCAATGCCGGGGCCAGACTTGGGTAAGGGTTCGGTAAGGGACTTTCGGGCGTGCCGCGCTGCCGCTGCGGCAAGCCCGCAAGGTGTCAGGCGGAGAGCGTTTCGCCCAGCCAGTCGGCGATCGCCGGTACCTGCTGGGGATCCAGGTGATGTGCGGCGTCCGACTCGAGGTATTCGAGCTCGAGTCCGCCCGCTTCGACCAGTTCGCGAGCCGAGCGGGCGAAGTCGACCGGAATCACCGGGTCATTGCGTCCATGGGCGACCAGTACCCGGGTGCCGGGTCGCCCGGCGAAATCCGCCTGCCATCCCTCGACCGTCGGTATGAACCCGGAGATCCCGAGGATCCCGGCAGGTGCCGGTCGGCCGGGTCCCAATCCCGTCGCGAAGCTCATCACCGAGCCCATCGAGAAGCCGCCGAGGACCGTTCGCTCCGGCCCGATCCCGGTCTCCTCCCACAGCGAATCGTGGAACCGGGCGAGCGAGTCGAAAGCCCGGTCGAAAGTCGCCCTGTCGGGGAAGCCGACCCGCTGGACCGCGTACCAGTGGCGACCCGGCCAGCCCGGCAGGGTCAGCGGCCCACCGGGTGAGACGACCAGCAGGCGACGCTCGGGGTCGAGGACGTCGGCAAGGCCGATCAGGTCATGTTCGTTCGAACCCCGGCCGTGGTGCAGGACCAGCAGTCCCTCGGCGTTCCCGGCGGGCTCGCGCCGGATGTTCACCAGGTCGTTCACCGGGCGAGCGTGCCACACGCGGCAGCCGCTGCCACCGGCGGCGCATGATGCAGACGCGCCAACTGGCGAGTTTCCCAACCGGTCGGACGGGTTGGCTCGCAATCCCAGCGTGACCACCCAAACCCTGTCCCGTCCTTATCCTTCGGCCATGCCCATGGCCGGTTCGGTGGCTCCCTTCCCGTTCCCCTCGGGGACTGCCGCACTGATCGCGGCGATGGCCTCGCTCTCGGGCAGATCCCAGGGCAGGGAGCGGACGAAGAGGGAATCGAAGCTCTCGCGCGACCTTCGCCGCAAGCGCCCGGAC
>JAGWVO010000659.1 GCA_018970845.1 Planctomycetota bacterium | reverse complement strand
CAAACCCGTCCGCTTCCCGGGGGCCAACCGGGCCAACGCGCCTTCCCTTGGCTCGGAGGGCTCGGGCTTCAGGGCTGGCTCGAGGGAGGCGGTCACTTCCCTGCGCAACTGGTTGAGGACGCTGGCGGGAATCACCACCGGATCGGGCAGCTCGCATTCGATCGATTCGTGCCGAAACGGCGTTCCGCCGAGCCGTGAAAGGGCTTTTTCAAGATGGTCGGTGGATAACGGCTTGCCGGCCTTGGCCAGGGGACCCTGCCAGGCGGCGCTGGCGACATGGCCATCAACGAGCCGGCCCTCGAGCTTGAGCGCTCCACCAACCCGGCCCTCCACACGCCACTTCAAGGCATGTCGGCCTGGCAGTTCGGGGCGGTTCCATTGTTGCCTGCAACGGGCATGGAATTCCGGATCGTCGGTCTTCCACAGCCATGCCCCGGCGCCGCCGCGGTCCTCGGGAAGCGGGGAAGGGCCAATGTCGATCCACAGGGTTCCGGTTTCCCTTCCCGACCTGATGGCAAAGACCCGGCCGCCCGCCTCATCCCGTTCGGGACGGGCCTCGTCGAGGACCACGCCATCGCCGGGCTTGAGGAGTTCGGCCACGGGTGTGGACCGATCATCGAGCGCCAGAAGGACGCTGTTGCGTTCCCTCCGCACCACGGTGCCGAGGAACATCCCCCGGGCCCGGGGCGACCGCCCCCTCACCAATTTCTGATGGTTGATCCCCCTGAGAAATCCGGGCGTGAAGCCGCGGGAAAATCCTTGCTGGAGATCGCGCCACTCCGCTGGAGTCGGCTCATGCGGCTTTCCCTCCAGCGCGGCGTCCAAGGCCCTGCGGTAGGTGTTCACGGCCGCGGTCACATAGGAAGGCCCCTTGAGCCTTCCCTCGATCTTGAAGCTCACCACGCCCAGGGAAAGCAACTCTCGAACGGCGTCAGGCGCCGCCAGGTCCTGCGGGCTCAGGTGGTATTTCCTGTCGCCGGTGTCGCGGCGGGAACCATCCACGAACAGCTCATAAGGCTGACGGCACGCCTGCGCGCACTGGCCCCTGTTGGCGCTGCGCCCTCCGAGTGCCTCGCTGGTGAGGCATTGGCCCGAATAAGCCACGCAAAGGGCGCCGTGGATGAACACCTCCAGGGGAAGGTCGCAGGTTTCCCTGATCTTTTTCAAATCGTTGATGGAGGCTTCCCGCGCGGCGACAACGCGGCTGATCCCGAGGCTGGCGGCCATGGCCATGCCCCCGGACTCGGTGAGTGTCATTTGCGTGCTGGCATGCACATCCAAGGCCGGGGCAAGTTCCCGGCACAACCTGACGATGCCGATGTCCTGCACGATCACCGCGTCGACGCCCGCGCGCGCGATCGCCGCCAAACACCTTTCGGCATCAGCCAATTCATCGCTGAAGACCAGTGTGTTGAACGCCACATAGCCTTTCACATCGTGCCTGCGCAGGTATTCCATCACCCCGGGCAGGCGATCGAGCGAGAAATTGTCGGCCCGGTGCCTGGCATTGAACCTGTCGATGCCGAAGTAAACGGCATCTGCCCCCGCAGCCACCGCGGCGCGCATGCAATCGAAGTCTCCGGCCGGCGCGAGAACCTCCGGACGCGACGCAGGCATTTCAGGTTCCCCCGCGGGGTTGGCCGAGGTAGCGTTTTTCCACGCGCGCCAGCATTTCCTCCGCACCAGCGTCGACAAGGGCCT
>JAGWVO010000098.1 GCA_018970845.1 Planctomycetota bacterium | reverse complement strand
GGAAGTCGGCGTAGTCCTTTTGAACCTTCTTGACCGCCGCTTCCGCAAGCGTGAGCTTCTGGTCCATGGCATCCTTTTCCACCTTGGCCTGATCCTTGGCGGACTTGAGGTCGGCATCGAACTTTGTCTTTTGGGTGACAAGTTCATCCTCGAACTTCTTCTTCATCACCTCCGTCTGGTCGGCGACTTTTTTCAAGGAATCCTTGATGACGCTGCCTTCCTTGAACAATTCGACCGGGGCGCCCGTTCCATCGGTGGCCTTGATCGACTCGATCTCCTTGAGGGCGCCCAGGAATTCGTCGCGTCGCGAGTTTTTCGTCCAGTCGCCTTCCCCGTTTTCAAGCCTGCCGCGGTCGACGACGGCGTCCATCTTGTCGTTCTCGTCAATCGGCAAGTCCTTGTTGGCCATGTACTTGTAAAGGATGGTGGCGCCGAAGGCGTAAAACCGCTTTCGGTTTTCAACATCCTTCTTCTCGGATTCCGCCTTCTTGACGGCATCCTCAAGTTCCTTGTGCTTGGAGAAGCCCATGTAAGTGCTCGTCGCCAGACCGAGAGTCGAGAGAATGAAGAAAACAAGCACGATGATGATGGTCGTGCCCGATTCCTGCTTTCGCGCCTTCGCCATGACTGACTTCTCCGGTTTGGAGCCTGCCAAGCCCCGGCAACCGCCGGGGGGCCGGTGGACATTCAGGTGAACCCTAATGCACGGCTGTCCGAAGTCAATCATACGCCCGGGCGTGGGGAAACGGCAGAAGTCTCGCATCCGTCGCGGCCGGAAAATCAGGCCCGATTCCACCCTTTTCAGGCTTGTAGGATGAAGGTTGCGTCACGGCCCCAGGGGGGCTGAACGCCCGCGGGACCTTCAAGAATGTCAACCGGCAAGCATCGCCTCGTGGTGGTGGACACCTTTTCGCTGGTGTTCCAGGTGTTTCACGCAATTCCCCCCATGAGCAGCCCGAAAGGCTTGCCGACCAACGCGCTGTTTGGGCTCGCGCGCGACCTCATGGGCCTCCGCTCGGAAAATCCCGACTACCTCGTATGCGCGCTGGATGTCGATGGGCCGACATTTCGGCAGGAACTCTATCCCGAGTACAAGGCCCACCGGCCCCCGATGCCAGCCGACCTGGCCCTGCAGGTGCCCCACATCACGCGGTTGTTCGAGGCGATCGGAGTGCCATTTATCGGTGTTCCGGGATTCGAAGCCGACGACATCATGGCCACACTGGCTCGCGCGGGGGTTGAAAAGGGACTGGATGTGGTCCTGTGCACGACAGACAAGGATTGCCGGCAACTCCTAGGCCCCCATGTGAGGCTGCTCAATCTTCGCCGACAAAGCTACTTCGACACGGATGCCCTGAAGGCGGAATGGGGCGTGACTCCCGGACAGGTGGTTGACCTCCAATCGCTCGTGGGAGACAGCACCGACAATGTTCCCGGCGCGCCGGGCGTGGGCCCCAAGACCGCCGCGAAATACCTCGAGGAATTTGGATCCCTCGAGGCTCTCCATGCGGCTTTGGGAACCATCAAGGGAAAAAAGGGGGATGTGCTGCGCGACAACTGGAACAAGGTGGAACTCAGCAGGCAACTCGTGAGGTTACGGGATGATGTTCCCGTGGCGCTGGATTGGCAGGCTTGGAAGCTTGCTCCCATCAATCCGGTTCCCGCCTCGGCGTTTTTCAGGGAGATGGGGTTTCGGGCGCTAACCCGGCAGGTGGAGGAAATGCTGCCGGGAGGGGCGCGGCCCGCCGCGGCGGTTGCCACTCCGACAAAACAATCGGTTCAGGGCGACCTTTTCAGCGCGATGAACAACCCGACCGAAACCGGGGATGCTCCACAAAACGAGCCGGTTTCGGATTGGGATTACAGCCATTACAGGGTGGCCCGGTCTCCGGCGGAGCTGGACGAGTGCCTGCTTGAACTGGCGCGGCAGGAACGATTCGCCATCGACCTTGAAACAACAAGTCTCCAGCCCGAGGAATGCCGGATCGTCGGAATCGCGCTGAGTTGGAAGGAGGGGCACGGATGGTACCTGCCGCTCATGGCGCCGCCCGGGGAAACGCGCCTTGAGGTCTCGGAAACATTGGATCGATTGAAGCCCATTCTTGAGGGCCGTCACCCGGGCAAGATCAACCAGAACATCAAGTACGACTGGCGGGCCCTGGCCGCTTCAGGAATCCGGATGGGCGGCATCGTCGGAGACACGATGGTGGCCGATTACCTTCTCCACGCCGGAGAGCGAAGCCACGGATTGGACGAGCTATCCAGGCGCTACCTGGGCCACAGGATGATCCCGATCACCGACCTGATCGGCCCGTCGTCCCGCAAGGCGGCCCAAAAGAGGATGGACGAGGTGCCGGTGGACCAAGTGGCAAGGTACGCCTGCGAGGATGCCGACGCCGCCTTGCGACTTTCTCGGATTTTGGAAACGGCGTTGGCTGAGGCTGGACCACGGCTTCCGGGACTGTATGCCGACCTTGAAGTTCCCTTGGTGGAAGTGCTGGCGCGCATGGAACGCGCCGGCGTGCTGATCGACGCGAGGCGGCTCGAGGCGCTTTCGGTGGAGATGGCCTCCGAGTTGCAGCGCATCGAAACGCAAATCCACTCGATCGCCGGAAGGCCTTTCAACATCCAGTCGCTGCCTCAATTGCGGCAGGTCTTGTTCGAGGATTTGGGCCTCCCGGTTCAGGGCAAGACCGGAACCACCGGAGAACCCAGCACGGACCAGGAAACCCTTGAGAAACTGGCCTCGCTCGACCACCGCGGATCAGAACTGCCGCGCATGCTTCTAAGGCACAGGCAGGTTTCCAAGCTCAAGGGAACCTATGTCGACGCCTTGCCGGGACTGGCCGGACCGGACGGCAGGGTGCGCGCCTCGTTCAACCAGACGGTCACGGCCACGGGACGACTTTCGTCCAGCGATCCGAATCTCCAAAACATTCCCGTGCGAAGGGACGAGGGGCAGCAAATCAGGCAGGCGTTCATCGCCCCGCCCGGCCACAGGCTCATTTCCGCCGACTACTCGCAAATTGAGCTTCGCTTGCTGGCTCATCTCACGGGTGACGAGGCGCTCATCGAGGCGTTCAAGCAGGGAATCGATGTGCACGCCGCGGTTGCCGCTGAAATTTACGGGACTCCCGTGGCCTCGGTTGATTCCGCGATGCGCCGCACGGCGAAAATGGTGAATTTCGGCGTGATCTACGGGATCAGCGCCTTTGGCCTGGCCCAGCGCCTGGGGGTTCCCCGCGAGCAGGCGGCCAGCTTCATCGATGCCTACTTCGCCCGCTACCCGTCGGTTTTGGCCTGGCAGGAACAAATTCTCGACGAGGCCCTTTCAAGGGGCTTCGTTGAGACCATTTTGGGCCGACGCAGGTCGATCACCGGACTCAAGTCATCGCGGTCCCACCGTTCCAGAACACAACCCGAGAGGGAGGCGATCAACATGGCCGTGCAGGGTTCGGCCGCCGACCTGATCAAACTGGCCATGCTAGGTCTCGACCGCGCCCTGGAAAGATCGGCACTGGGAGCGCGATTGGTCCTTCAAATTCATGATGAATTGGTTTTGGAATGCCCGGAGCGGGAAACAGGGGCAGCCGCGGCGCTTGTTCGGCAGGCGATGCGCGGGGCCATGGACGCCCATGGCGGACTGCGAGTCCCCCTCGATGTGGATGTGGCCGCGGGCCCCAACTGGCTTGATGTCGAGGCGGTTCCCGATGGCTCGTGAAAGCGCGCCCGTGATCGGCGTGACGGGAGGGATCGGCAGCGGCAAGAGCACGGTCGCAAGGATTCTTGCGGGGGAGAACGGCCTTGTCATCGATGCCGACAAATGGGGCCACGAAGCGCTTCGCCAACCCGAGATCGCCGCGCGGGTGATCGCGGAATTCGGTTCCGGAATCCTTTCGGATGATCAAACAATCAACAGAAAGGCCCTGGGAGCCTCGGTTTTTCATTCGCCGGAGAGGCGAGCGGCGCTGGAGGCTATCGTCCACCCTTGGATTCGCCAGAAGATCGCCAGCGAATTGGCCCGTGGAAGGGATTCGGGTGAATATCGCATCGTGGTTTTGGATGCCCCCCTTCTGATCGAGGGAGGATGGAAAGATCATGTCGACGCGATTGTTCATGTCGACGCGCCTTTCCAGCAGCGATTGGAAAGAGTCCGTGAACGCGGCTGGGATGAGGAAATGCTGAAACTTCGAGAAAAGGCCCAGATCCCCTTGACCGAGAAGCGTGCCAACGCTGATTATGTGATTAACAATTCTGGCGGGTTCGAATCGCTTTGCGAACAGTCACAAGCTATCGTAAAGGCTCTGGAATCAGGAAATGGTTGATCCGGCGTCATGGCCGGTGCCAACCCTGACTTCCTGGTTCTGGTTCCCACCCCCCCGAGGACGGCTTGTCCCGGCGCCTTGACCTGACTTCAAGGCCATGCCGCGGAAGCCGGATCCCGCCAAAGGCTCGCGTTCTCCCCGCCCTGGAGAGGTTCATGTCGGATTCGGAAGAAGCAGAAAACAAACCCAAGGCCAAGGCTGGCCGGACGAGGAAGAAACCCGCTCCAAGCCCTGTGCAATCGTCGGAAGCCCCCATCACTTCCGAGCCAATCGGGGAACCCGAAGCCCGCCCGTCCACCCTCGCGGCGCCGGACCACGAAACCGACGAGTTGACTTTCAAGCGCAAGCCCGCCCGCAAGTCATCAGCCAAGTCAACCAAGGCATCCACCGCCGATTCGCCGGCGCCGGTGGCCGCGGCCGAACCGGCAAATCCCGAACCGCCCGGGCCAAGGATCGCTGAAAACCAAACTCCCCCGCCGGAAACCCTGCGGCAAGCCCACGCCGGGCAGGAGGGCCCGCAGGCCGACGACCAACCGCGGCCCGAGGAATCCGGGCCGGGAGACGAGGTGGTCAACATCCGTTACGAGGAGATCAAGCGGGGAACGACCTACATCAGCCATTTGCAGCAGATGACGGTCGCCCAACTCATGGACATCGCGACGGAGGAAAACATCCCCGACGCCCATGAACTTCGCAAGCAGGATCTCATTTATCGAATCATCAAGGAGCGGGTTCGCCAAAACGGCCTCATGTTCGGCGACGGCACGCTGGAAGTGCTTCCGGACGGCTTCGGTTTCCTTCGCCTCGCCGACTCGAGCTACAACCCCTGCCCCGACGACATCTACATTTCGCCATCGCAGATCAGGAGGTTCGGCTTGAGGCCGGGCGCCATGGTCGCCGGGCAGGTCAGGCCCCCGAAGGAAAACGAGCGCTATTTCGCCCTTCTGAGGGTCGAGGCGATCAATCAGCAGGATCCGGACCTGCTTTCCCGAAAGATCATGTTCGAGGACCTGACGCCGCTTCATCCGGACAGGCGGTTCATCCTGGAGAACAACCCGGAGGAGATCGGCCTGCGGCTCGTCGACCTGGTCACCCCCATCGGCAAGGGCCAGCGCGGATTGATCGTCGCTCCGCCCCGCACGGGCAAAACCGTGCTCCTGCAGAAAATGGCCACCGCCATCCTCCGCAACCATCCCGAATGCTATGTGATGGTGCTGCTCATCGACGAGCGTCCCGAGGAAGTGACCGACATGGAGCGCACGGTCAAGGGACCGCGCTGCGAGGTGATCAGCAGCACCTTCGACGAGCCGACATCCCGCCATGTGCAGGTCGCGGAGATCGTCATCGAGAAGGCGAAGAGGCAGGTGGAATACGGCGTGGACGTGGTGATCCTTCTCGACTCGATCACCCGCCTGGCCCGGGCCTACAACAACGAGGCCCCAAGTTCGGGCAAGCTGCTCTCGGGCGGCATGGATGCCGCGGCGCTGCAGAAACCCAAGCGGTTCTTCGGCGCCGCGCGCAATGTCCAGGAGGGCGGAAGCCTCACGATCTTGGGCACGGCTCTCGTTGACACGGGAAGCCGCCTCGACGAGGTGATCTTCGAGGAGTTCAAGGGCACGGGAAACATGGAACTGCACCTCGACCGCAGGCTGGTTGACAAGCGCGTTTGGCCGGCCATCAACATCAACGCCTCCGGCACCCGCAAGGAGGATCTGCTCCTTTCGCCGGAGGACCTCAAGCGCCACTATGTCCTCCGGAAGGTCCTTGCCGACATGAACCCGGTCGAGGCCGTCGAACTCCTCACCACCCAGCTCAAGCGGTTCAAGACGAACGAGGAATTCCTGAAGTCGCTGGGTGGCTGATTCCGCCCGCGCAACGATGAGGAGACACCCATGGCACGGCTGATCGAAGGCAAGGCGGGGGAAATTCCACCCGGACGGATCGGAATCGTCGCATCACGCTACAACAGCCTTGTCACCGACGCCCTGGTGGCCGGGGCCCAGGAAGCCTGCCGGCGCCTCGGGATAGCCGATGACAGGGTCGACATCGTTCGGGTGCCGGGAGCGCTCGAGATTCCGCTGGCGGCCGCGGTGATGGCCAAGTCGGGCCGATACATCGCCCTGGCATGCCTCGGAGCCATCCTTCGCGGAGAAACCGACCATCACGACCATGTCGCGGCGGTCGCCACCAAGGGCATCGGCGACATCATGCGGGACCATGGCGTGCCGGCGGCGCATGGAATCCTTTCCTGCGACAGCCTGGAACAGGCTTTGCAGCGCTCCGGCGGCAAGCTTGGCAACAAGGGCGCCGAAGCCGTCACGACAGCGCTGGAAATGGCAAGCCTCCTCCCCCGGATCACGGCTGGAAACTAAGTCGATGGCAACCTCCCCCGCCAACAATGGAATGAGGCCGTCGAGGCGCTCGCGGGCCCGGGAAACCGCCCTGCAGGCACTATTTGAGATTGATCTGATTCCAAATCGAGGCCGGGTCGCGTCCTTCCCACTCCTGGAGGAACGGCTCAAGGATGCTCCATCGAGGGATTTCGCGCGCTCGCTCGTCGAGGGCGTTGTCAGGCACAAGGACGACCTCGACCGCCGCATCGTGCAAGCCGCCGACAACTGGCGCCTGCCGCGCATGGCCTGCGTCGACAGGAATGTCCTGCGGCTGGCGGTGTTCGAGCTTACCTATGTCCGCGAGACGGCCATGGGAGTGGTTTTCGACGAGGCGATCGAACTCGCGGGGCGCTTCGGCACGGCGGAATCGAAGTCATTCGTGAACGGGGTGCTCGACCGTTGCCGCAAGGATTGGGAATCGGCCCGGGCCGAATTGGGCCTGCCGCCTCTGGCGCCGCCCCAGGCCGGGGAAACCTGACCGATGCCGCGGGGCCAACCATTCACCGCCATGTGCGCGGCCCTTTCCCGACCGCCCTTCGCGGGGATGGCCGACCTGCACGCGCACACGACGGCAAGCGATGGAACATGGTCGCCCGGGCAACTTCTCGCCGAGGCCCGCAAGGCCGGCCTCGCCTACCTGGCCATCACCGACCACGACACCCTTGCCGGCTCCCTCGAGGCAAGGCGCTTGGCCACGGCCGGCGACCCCGCCATTCTCATTGGCGTGGAAATCACGGCCTTTCACCGCGGCCGCGACACGCATCTGCTTGCCTATGGGGTTGATCCCGGCCATCCGGGTCTTGGTGCACTCCTTGAGGAAATGCGGGCTCGAAGGCGACGACGCCACGGCGCCCGGCTCGAGGCGCTCATGCGGCGCGGAATCCGTGTCCCCGAACTGTCCGATGCCGTCGTGCCGGGGCGACGGCACCTCGCGCAGGCCCTTGCCGACTTGAACCTCGCGAACGGCCTTCAGGACGCTTTCCGGCGGTTCCGTGCCGAATTCATGGCGGAAGCCAGGGATGCGGCGGGCATCGAAATCGCCGCTGCGATCGACGCGGTCATTGCCTCCGGAGGCAAGGCCGTCTTGGCGCATCCTCCCCAAGGCACGAACCTTGATGGATTGAAATCTCTCAAGGAAATGGGATTGGCGGGCCTCGAGGTTTATTATCCCGACTTCAGCAAGTCTTGGACTTCCACTCTCAAGGCATGGGCCAGGGCGCTCGCCCTCGGGTTGACCGGCGGGAGCGACTGCCACGGACCGGGACCACGCGGCCCTGGTTGCAGGCACATTGAGCCATCGCAGGCCGCCTGGCTTTGGCCGGACATCCCCAAAACCGATTCGACTCCTGGAGGCAAGCCATGCTTGGCGCTCTCTGGCGCAAACTGAAGGAAGGTCTCAGCAAAACGCGGGATCTCTTCGCGGGAATCGCGGGGCTGTTCACCGGCCGGGGTCGCGTTGACGAGAACTTCCTCCAGGAATTGGAAAGAAGGCTCCTGTCTGCCGACCTTGGCGCCGGGCCCACCATCGATCTTGTCGCCCAACTCCGCCGCGACTTTCGCGACCGCGAGGCCGGGGACGACCTCAAGGCCCATGTCCGGGCCAAGCTGAGGGAAATGCTCGGGGACGACGACCGGTCGCTGCGCATGGCCCAATCCGGCCCCACGGTGGTCCTGGTCGCGGGCGTGAATGGATCGGGGAAAACCACCTCGATCGCCAAGCTGGCCAGCCTCCTGACACGCCAAGGCAAACGGGTCGTGGTCGCCGCGTGCGACACCTTCCGCGCCGCCGCCGTCGAACAACTCGCCATCTGGGCCGGACGCATCGGCTGCGACATCGTCCGCGCCCAACCCGGCACCGATCCGGCCAGCGTCGCGCACGACGCCTGCGAGAAGGCCAAGGCCCGCGGCGCGGATGTCGTCATTGTCGACACCGCCGGCAGGCTCCATACCCAAACGCACCTCATGAAGGAGCTTGAAAAAATCCAAAGGGTCCTCGGAAAGCAAATTCCAGGGGCACCCCACGAGGCCCTCATGGTCCTCGACGCCACCAACGGCCAAAACGCCATCTCCCAGGCCGAGCAGTTCGGAAAGGTGATCGGCGCGACGGGGATCATCCTCACCAAGCTCGATGGAACCGCCAAGGGCGGGGCCGTCTTCAGCATCAAGGCGCGCACGGGATTGGCCGTCAAGTTCGCGGGCGTGGGTGAGGGCATCGAGGATCTCGAACCTTTCGACCCGGAATCATTTGTCGCCGCCCTTTTCGACTAATGGTCGCCGGCTTGGCTGGCAGGGAGCATGAAACCATGGCAAGGAAAGCCGTCATCACCGGTGGAGCCGGATTCATCGGCTCCCACCTTGCCGACCGCTTGGTTTCCTCCGGCGTTGAGGTGGTGGTGCTCGACAACATGAGCACCGGCCACTCCAAGAACCTGGGCAGGGGCGTTCGCCTCGTGGAAGGGGACGCGGCCGATCCTGATGCCGTCAAGGAATGCGTTTCCGGGGCCGATGTCGTTTACCACCTGGCAGCCATCGCCTCGGTGCAAGCCGGAATCGACAACCCGCTCCAAAGCCATGCCGCCTGCGGAACATCGGCCCTCGTGGTTGGTGACACCGCCCGGCGGGCGGGCGTTCGAAGGGTCGTGTACGCGGCAAGCGCCAGCGCCTACGGCATTCCCAAAAGCCCGGTGCAATCGGAGGAGGATCCGCTTTCCCCCCGGTCCACATACGCGGCGGCGAAACTTGCCGGCGAGTTGCACCTGATGGCCTTGGGACAAACGCACGGCCTGGAAACCGTCCGCCTCAGGTTTTTCAATGTCTTCGGCCCGCGCCAGCGGCCCGACAGTCCGTATTCGGGCGTCATCGCGCTGTTCGCCAACGCTCTCTTGGCAGGCAAACAACCCACCGTGCTTGGGGATGGTCTGCAAACCCGTGATTTTGTCCATGTCTCGGATGTTGTTTCCGCGCTTGTCGCGGCGGGCGAGGTGAAGGAAGCCGACGGCGCCGTTTGCAACATTGGAACAGGACGCGCGACAACGCTGATTGAACTCCTGGCGTCGCTGGGTGACATCCTCGGGATCAAGCCAAGCCCGGGATTCGGCCCCGCGCGCCAAGGCGACATCAGGCATTCCTGCGCAAACATCAGCCGGGCGAAGCAGTTGCTTGGCTACCAGCCAGCTGTATCACTCCGTGACGGACTGGCGGACACCATCGCCTGGATGCGCGCCCGGCCTTGACCCCGATTATCCCTTCTGGCATGGCCACCCAAGGCGGATCTTTCGCTTGGGATCAGGGGCCATCATCATGGCGATTGCGGGAAAACGGCGCTGGTTTGTCCTCCCATTGGCTTTGGCAACAGGATGTGTCGCTGGTCCTTGGCAGAAGGAAGTGGGAAATCCGACCGCCAAACCGATCATCGGGCCGGAAAACCTCGCGCATGGCAATCCCCTGTTCCTGCCGGTTGGCCCGCAAAGCTACGGCCTTGTGTTTGAAGGGGCCCTTGATGTGCTCGATGAAGTGTTTGATATCGCCTATGCCAACCGCTACGACGGAAGGATTGAATCCTACCCCCGCATAGCACCCGGTTTTTTCCAGCCTTGGCAAGCGGGAAGCACCAGCGGCTATGAACGGATCATGGCCACATTCCAGTCGATCCGTCACCGGGCGGTCCTGGCCATCAACGCCGCGGAGGATGGTGGATTTTTCGTGGATCTCAAGGTGTACAAGGAACTGGAAGACCTGCCAACGCCCTCGCGAACGAACGGTGCCGCCGCGGCTTTCAGGAACAGTTCCACTGTTGACAGGGAATACGAAATCCTCGATCCGAATGTCTACGACCAGAACTGGATACCCTTGGGCCGCGATATCGAAATGGAGCAACTGCTTCTCGGCAGGCTATCGAGACGATCGCTCCAAGGCGGAACAGCCCGCCAGCCGTTTTGATCTCTTTTTTTGATTCCCGCAAGCAAGCCATGAAAAGCCACGGGCACGACCAAATCAGGCCGCGCGGTTTGAAGACTCCTCGCGAAGAGGCAGCTTGAGTGTGAATATCGAACCTT
>JAGWVO010000658.1 GCA_018970845.1 Planctomycetota bacterium | reverse complement strand
CGGCTCCCGCCGGCTTGGGAGGCCCGGAGGGGTTGCAACCCTGTCCTGACAAGCCGAATGCCGTTTCCTCGTCGGATCCAAGGCCCTCGCACCACATCGCGCCATTTCCGTGTCCAATGGGCCAAGCTGAGGCGATTGCCCTGATTGAAAGGATGATGGCGGGGCATCCGCGATCAACCTTGGTTCAGCGCGACGGCCCCTACATTCATTTCGAATGCCGAAGCTTATTGTTCAGGTTCATCGACGACATCGAGTTCCTGGTGGACGCTCCCCACGGGTTGGTGGAGGTGCGGTCGGCGTCGAGGGCCGGGCATTCCGACCTTGGGGTGAATCGGGCCAGGGTGGAACACCTGCGCAGACGATGGGAGGCCGCGCTGAAAAAGAGCGGGCCGGCTTGATGCCGGCCCGCCGTTGATTGGCCGAGCGCTTGGCGCGTCAGTCACGGTTGCTGTTGAGTTTCATGAGCAACCTGAGGATTTCCACATACAACCACAGCAGCGTGACGAGGAGGCCGAACCCGCAATACCACTCCATGTACTTCGGGGCGCCGGCCTGGGCCCCCTGCTCGATCGAGTCGAAGTCGAGGATGAAGTTGAAGGCGGCCAAGCCGACCACAAAGAGCGAGAATCCGATGCCGATGGGCCCGGATTCGTGGATGTAGGGAATCCGCATTCCGAAAAAGCCCATGATCATCGTGGCCATGTAAACGGCGAAGACGGCGAGCGTGGCGACCATGATGCCCTTGGTGAGCGCGGGGGTGGCGCGCAGGGTGCCGTTGGTGTAGAGGAACAGCATCAGTCCCAAAACCGCCAGGCTGAGCAGCACGGCCTGGGCGACGATCCCCTGGAAGCGGGATTCGGCAAGCCCTGAGATCAGGCCGAGGGCCAATCCCTTGCAAAGCGCGTAAACGGGCGCTGCGACGGGCGAGGTGCTCGGGGCGAAGAACATGACAAGGCAAGTCACAAGTCCGCCGACCATGCCGCCAACGGCGAGCAGTTGCACCTGCTGGAGACTTTCAACAATGTCGCCACCCGATCCGCGCACCGCTTCCAGGGTGCGGAAGAACGAATAACCGCCTGTCAGCAGCACCAAGCCGAGGAGAACGAGGGTCTTGATCGCGGTTCCGGAAACCGACATCGTGGCGGCGCCGGACCATTGGCCAAGGGCCGGGGCCGAACCCAAGCCTTGGGAAAGAACCGGATTTCCCGAACGCATCACATTACTCATGGAAGGATTCTCCAACGGGAATTGATATCAACATTCTCATTATAGTAATCGTTTTGCGGCCATTAAACAATGCAAAAGAACGGGCGTGAACAAAACCAAATCGGCACATCAGCCGGCTCCAAAAACCCATCGGCCTGAAAAACCTTGGGTTAAGGCCAGCTTCATTTTTTGAATTGTTCAAAACACAAGTCCTTCAAGTCGTTTCCGAATCGGGCCAGTTCGCCCCTCAATTCGTTCAGGCCTCTCCAGCGTCTGGTTATTGAGCCTGACTCCGCGGCTTGAGAAACTTCAGCGAAGCGAAGGGCGGCCAGATTACGCTGGAAATTCCGACCTTTTGGCGGGTTCCGCGAGTTTCCCTGCTACCAATCGCTTCCCAAGGACGGGCTTGCTTGATTTTTCATCGATCTGACAATGGGTTGGGCGACCGAAGGGGCCGGACACCCCCTTGCATGCCTGAAGGATTGAGTAACCGAATTATTTCTT
>JAGWVO010000657.1 GCA_018970845.1 Planctomycetota bacterium | reverse complement strand
TGTTCCATCCGCATCCATGCTTGTCAGGATGATTTCTCCAGCTCCTCGTTGCGCCACTTCGGCGGCCCACGGCAAGGCTCCAAGTCCGGTTGGTTGTCTACCACCCTGAATGTGAACCTCGAACATGATCTTGTCGCCATGCCTGGTTCTTCTTGGGTCAATGTTGACCACAGTCGCGCAAGAACCGAATCGCTTGGATATCTGGTTGACAAGGTCTGGATTTTTGACGGCAGATGAATTGATCGAAACCTTTTCTGCCCCAGCCTGCACCAAGGCGGTGGCATCATCCAAATTCCTGATGCCACCGCCTACGGTGAGTGGCATGAAAACCACTTCGGCAACCCGGCGGACCATTTCGGCCATGATTTGGCGACCTTCATGCGATGCTGAAATATCGAGAAAAACAAGTTCGTCAGCACCCTCATCCTGATATCTTTTAGCAACTTCAACAGGGTCGCCGGCGTCGCGGAGATTTTGGAAATTCGTGCCTTTGACAACTCGGCCCCTGTCAACATCTAGACAAGGAATGATTCTTTTGGATAGCATAAATTATCCTGTTGATAGCCTTGGTATTTCCTAAGTTCAACCAAATATCTATTTGTGGTTAGAAGGATTAGTTTCAACATATTTGAAATCATTAATTGATATTTTCATGCATTCGCTCTTTTTGTATTCTTGACCTTCAAACTTATCCGATTTAATATACTATCTCCTTCCTGATGTTTCGTTGCCGCCCCCACCATTAGCGAGGTGAAACATGATCAGACTTGTAGGTGAAGCCGGCAGGTTCTGTGACGGGGTTAGGCGTCGTGATTTTCTCAGATTAGGTGCACTTGGCGTCGGTGCTGGTGCTTTCAATCTTATCGACCTTCAACGGGCTGAAGCTGCCCAAGAATCAGCGGGTAAATCTGTTTCCAGACACAAATCCGTCATCAACATCTTTCTAGGTGGAGGCCCTCCCCATCAGGATATGTGGGACCTCAAGCCAGATGCGCCCGCTGAGATTCGGGGTGAATTCAAGCCCATCCAGACGAATGTGCCTGGTATCCAAATTGGCGAGGTTTTTCCCAAAATTGCGGCCCGGATGAATCATTGCGCCATCATTCGATCACTTGTTGGCGCCACAGGGGGGCATGATGCTGTCCAGTGCATGTCGGGCTGGCCGAATTCCTCCATGTCCAACATGGGTGGCCGTCCGAGCCTGGGAGCAGCAGTGGCCAAGCTGCAAGGGCCGGTTGACGCTTCGGTTCCCGCGTTTGTTGGCCTCGCTGCCAAAACCCAGCACCGTCCATGGTCTGACCCGGGAACATCCGGATTTCTTGGGCCTTCCTACAAATGCTTCCAACCCGATGGCCCCGGTCTTGAAAACTTGCGCATCAAGCCCACCAATCAAGGCCACCTTGGGGATCGCAAAAACCTGCTCTCCCGTTTTGATGGGCTTAGGCGGGAGATCGATTATAGTGGCCAGATTCGGGGCATGGACAACCTGACAGAGAAGGCCATGGGAGTATTGACCTCCAGCCGACTTGTTGAGGCCCTCGATTTGTCCCGCGAAAGTGAAAAGGTCCGGTTGCGGTACGGAACTGGCCAGCCATATCAGTTTCAGTACGATGGCGCACCCACTGTTAACGATCACTTCCTCATGGCCCGGCGACTTGTTGAAGCCGGGGTTCGAGTCGTGACCCTGAGTTATGGTCGATGGGACAGTCATG
>JAGWVO010000656.1 GCA_018970845.1 Planctomycetota bacterium | reverse complement strand
ACCGAAGCTCAATGTATCTCACGCCGCACGATTCGAGCACGGAAACCTGCTCAAGTGGATCAGGAGATATTTCATCCGCAAAAGCACTAATAGTGAACCTTGCCATGGGATAGTGGTCCTTTCAGCAGTCTGCCATCATTTGGGCCTATTGGCGCCGGGTTGCCAGAGAATGTCCTGCTCTCCCAAGTTGTTGTAGACCCTTCCAAGCACGAAAAGAAGGTCCGAAAGCCTGTTCAGATAGATCACCGCCTCCGGGTTCACGTGCTGTTGCCTTGCCAGCGTCACGACATCCCGCTCAGCCCTTCGGCAAGTGGTCCTGGCGAGGTGGGACCAGCAGGACGCAGCGGAACCACCTGGAAGTATGAAGCTCGTGAGAGGTTTTAGTCGCTCGTTGCGATCATCGATGGCCTTTTCAACAAATTGGGACTGCCCTTGGGCCAACCGCAGCCTTTGCCGGGTATCGGCGGGTGATTCCGGGACGCAAAGGTCCGCTCCCAGGTCAAACAAATCATTCTGGATGTGTTCAAGCAAGGCCCAATCAGCACTCGAGGGCGGCATGTGTTGCCTGAGCATGCCGATCATGGCATTCGTTTCATCTACAGCACCGTAGGCGGCGACGCGAATGTCATCCTTGCTTACCCGCGCCCCGTCACCAAGGCTGGTAAATCCATCGTCACCTGATTTCGTGTAAATGCTCGACAGATAAACCATGTCATTCCCCGTGGATGAGCGAATATTTCATCATTGATAGGATAATCTCGCGGTTCATGATCAAACGGATGGGGGAAGCCATCTGGCTTCCCCCAATGATTTCAAGGACTTGGGCAGAATGTCACGCGCATCCTGAGCTGGTGCCGCATGTGTCGCATTTGAGGCATGTGCCGCTTCGAACCAGCGTAAGCTGCCCACAATCAGAACACGGGTCGCCTTCATAGCCTTTTTGGCGGGCTTGCTTGACCCTGTCCACAAACGAAGCCTTCGGTTGTGTCACCACCATGGTGGAGGAAATCTCAATGGCAGAATGGTTTCCGTTTCCATTAGAGATGGGGCCGTTGACACGGGAAACGGGCCTTGGCGGTTCATGTTCCGTAGCAGGGGCATGCGGCGAAGGAATGATCCTTTCACTACGCGGCTTCCGGCCCGGACCGCGCGGGCGGAACGACCTTGTCAAGCGGTCCTCCTGGTCAGCCATTCGTTCCTCGACCATTCGTTCCTCGACCACTTCCTCCGCGGAGTAGTTCGGGCCTCCACCGGCGGTATCGGAATGAACCTCGTCGCCGCGCAGGTCTTCCGGAACGACATGCGCCAAGTCATGTCTGCCCAAGTAGGAGATGGCCAGTTCGCGGAAAATGTAGTCGATGATGGATGTCGCCATCTTAAGGTGGGGATTCCCCTCAACGAGTCCGCTAGGTTCGAAACGGGTGTAGGTGAAGGCATCAACGAACTCTTCCAAGGGAACGCCATGCTGAAGGCCGAGTGAAACGGCAATCGCAAAGCAGTTGGTCATGCTTCGGAACGCAGCGCCTTCCTTGTGCATGTCAACGAATATTTCCCCGAGCGATCCGTCCTCATATTCACCGGTTCGCAAGTAAACCTTGTTGTTGCCGATTCGCGCTTTTTGGGTGTAGCCGGCGCGGCGGTCGGGCAGGCGACGCCTTTGGGCCAGATAGCGATAGACAATCTTCTCAGCGACCCGGACGGTTTCGGACTTGGGA
>JAGWVO010000655.1 GCA_018970845.1 Planctomycetota bacterium | reverse complement strand
GGCTCGGTCTTGCCCTTCACGATCATGTTGGCGAGGAAACGCGCCTCGATCTTCTCCTTGGCCAATTCGTAGGTCCTTCCTCCGATCATGATGTGGGTGTCGAAAGGCTTGTTGGCGGGCTCAAAACGGGCCGCCTGGTTCACGGCATCGCCCATGACGGTGTATTGGAACTTTTGTTCCGAACCCATATTCCCGGCGGCCACCTCGCCGGTGTTGATGCCCATGCGGGCGTCGATGTCGCATCCGTACTCCGCCTTGAGCTCCTCTTTAAGCGTCTGCAGTCGCTCCTGTTGTTCCAAGGCCGACCAGCAGGCTTTCCAGGCGTGGGAGGTGGCATCGGAATCAGGCCAGACGGGCACGCCGAAATCGGCCATAATGGCGTCGCCGGCGTACTTGTCGATGTATCCCCCGTATTTGGTCACCAGGTTGCTCATCGGGGTGAGGTAGCGGTTGAGAATTTTAGCCAAGTCCTCGGCGGTTACGGATTCGGAAATGGTGGTAAAGCCGGCTAAATCGGAGAAAAAAATCGTGGCCGTTTTCTTTTCTCCGGTGAGGCGAAAGCGGTCGGGATCCGCCTGCATGTAGGCCAAGACCTCGGGGCTGACCATGGTGGAAAACATGCCACGGACCCGCCGCTTCTCGCGCTGTTCGAGGACGAACTCGTAGCTGAGGCATCCGATGCCTCCTAGCAGCAGGGTCAAAGCGGGATTCACCACCGGCAGGATGAGGTTCAGCTTGTCTTGAACGAAGAAGGTGAGAACCGCGTAACCGAGGGCGGCGAAGAGAAGAAGGGCGAGTCGAAGCACGGGTTGACTGGTGGCCAAAATCAAAAGCAGGGCCAACAGGGCCCCAGCTCCCAGCAAGGCGGGGGAGGCCCAAGGAGGCGGAAGTTGGAGGAAGCTGCCGGTTAAGGCCGCACCTAAGGCGGCCAGGTGGACCTCCGGCCCGGGCATCGGATTGGGGTAGGGGGTTTTAAGAAAATCCTTCGACCAGTTCCCGTAGGGTCCAACCATGACCAGTTTTCCCCGCAGCATTTCGCCGTTTTGAAACACCTTTTCCCAGGTTGAAGGTACAAAGAGCTGGTAAATGGGAATCGCCTTGTAGTTGAAGTTGGGGGGTCCGGCATAGCGGATCAGGCCACTGGCCCCGTCGGGGATGCGGGCGCCTAGCCCGGCTTTTTCCAGCATTCGACCGGAAAGAGAGATCGCGGAGGTATCTTGAAAGGTGCGGCGATAGTGCGTGCTTCGAATGATGCCGTCGGCATCGGGCCAAAGGTTGACGTAGCCCACGCGGCCGTTGGGATTGTCGGAGGCGATTTCGGTGACGCCTTGGGCCGCGAGCGGGGCAGGCAGGGCCAGCTGGACGGAGGTCCGGCCGAGGTTGCTGACCTCCTCGAAAGTTCCTCCCACCACCGCCCGATCCCCGAATTCGTCCAAGGCGAGGAGCAGTTCGTCATCGCCCTCCTTGGGAGTGGGGAACATCAGATCAAGCGCGATGACCCGGGCCCCGGCTTCGGCCACTCGGCGAATGACGTGGCCCCAGACGGAGCGGCGCCATGGCCAGGACCCGGCGGACATTTCCGCCAGCGCGGGGTGGGCGGCGATTTCTTCTTCCATCAGCACGTCGTTGTAGGACTGCTTGTCGATCGATAGGAAAACGATCTCCGGGGCAATCGGGGCGGTCTTGCCGAAACGGACCCGCAAATCGCGGGTGTA
>JAGWVO010000654.1 GCA_018970845.1 Planctomycetota bacterium | reverse complement strand
AGGTCTGTTTGAATGCTTCGTTTGGGAAGGATTATCTTCATGAGAGCTTGAGGAATCAGGAGGTTCATCCTGTTGCATGGGGGGCCGGAAAGCCACGAGAAGAAATAATGGCCAAAACCAAAGAACATGAACTCCCCCCCTGTCCGCAAGCCACCACTGAATTGCGGCCAATGCCGCTGTAGTTTGCGCAAGTAGTCTGGCCAAGTCACCATGATGGAACCGCAACAATGGCCATACTGTGATGACGAGATGAAGCACGAAAAGAGGAATACGATAGGCCCACGGAATCAAAACCCATAGGCTTTCGCTCGATTGATTGGGTTCACACCATGGAATCCAGTCGCGGGAAGCCAAAAATGTGGGGTAGAAGCCTGACAATCCTAATCCGGCAAGGCACACGATTCCCATCAAGGTTCCAGCGGAGAGAAATAAAAGAGATTTTCGTAGTCCGTAGTAGGCAATCCAAGCTGGGACAATAAAAGCTGGGAAGACCACCGTTCCTATTGAAAGCCCGATCAGACCGCCCGCAAGCCACGGAATTTTTATCCAGAAAAGGGCCCAGAGGATAAGGGCCATCGGCCATGTATCTTCCCATCGGCCCACACCGAGAGGATTGTAAGGTATCAATAGATAGCAGTATGGAAGAAGAAGATGAATGGTCGCCAACACAACGCCCGTCAATGCGCTGCCAAAATGTCTCCAAGCGAACATGATGAGAGCTGTCAGTATCGAAATGTGGCAGGCGAGGGAGAGGCTTCTCTCTGTCCAGAATCGCACTTGGGACAGGGGTTCGCTTGCCTGAGCCTTAATCACCTCCTCCCCGCTTGTCCTCACCGCCTCCACGGGAAATCTGCTTGTATCCGGGCCTGGAAGCCTCTGGTTGCTGACATCCAGCGTCACTGCCACAAGTCCAACAAATAGCGAAACCGAGATCCAAACCAGACCTGAAACATTAATATTGCTCGGCGCGAAAACGCGCTTGAAGAGCCCCACATCAAGGACGCATCTGGCCACGACAATTGCGGAGGAAGCGACAAGCCATGCGAAACTACGTCCTGGTCCCTTGGCTTCCAACAGAAGAAGGAATCCAGGCATTGGCAAAAAGAACAGTGCCAAATCAAGATTGAGCAAGCTCAATGGGCGGCTAAACCGAAAAAACAGGGCAACACATATGATCGCCGACACATAAAACCATGTGGTGGCATTTGGGAGATGGAAGTCGAAAAATACCGACTCCATTGATGAAACTCCGATGGCTTAGCCGGGCGAAATCATACCTGCAGCTCCACCGTGTCCCCGTCCATGAGGACATGGTCACGAGGAACTGTTTGTCCCTCATGGGGGGCCGAGGGCCCCCAAACCCTCGCGGCTTTCAATTGGGTTGGCAGGTCACCATGAATTTCTGCCGCGAAATCCAGGACTGAATCCCCCCTTCGAATCGTGATAGGACTTGTTTTTTCAGCAGGTTTTCCAGGTTTTTTGGGAAGCACCCGAATGATGTCAAGCAGTTTGAATATCGATACACCCAGACTGTCGAGCCCGGATCCAGTAAGGCAGTCGATTGCAATGACTTGGAGGTTGAGCTTTGACAGTTCCTTCAAAACTTCAAGTCTTTCTGTTGCTCCTGGAGAATCACATTTGGTGCCGATCATGCAGGTTCTCACATGATGAATTGACCAATCCTCGATACCTTCGGGAATCTGGCTGGACAAAAAAACACCC
>JAGWVO010000653.1 GCA_018970845.1 Planctomycetota bacterium | reverse complement strand
TGCCGGTTCGATCGTTTCGCTGATTTTTTGGGACCTTGTTCCCGGACACCGTCCCAGGCACGCCCTCCCCTCGATGGCCGGGCTTGTGATGGCGGGTTCCTGGGCGGCGGGTCTGGCAATGTCCCAGTCCCAAGGAATCGCCCGTATCGTCAGGCCGTTGGTTTGCATCTGTTGGATCGGTGTGCTTGTGGCTGTGCAGGGGGAAAGAACCCGTGCCGCGACGGCCGAATCGGCACCGGGGCAAATGGCCACCCGGCTGGCGGAAACCTTGCCGCCGGGGGCCACCGTCGGGGTGGTGCGGTTGCGCGACGACGGGCTGCTGCTTCAGTTGGAAAGGAAGGGTTTCCGCATCGTTCGTGAAAGCTCACCGACCGCTGACGCGGAGTTCTGGCTGCTGGCCCGGGATGAAACGAGCGGTAATGAGGCCACGGTCCCCGGCAACTGGACCGACCAACAAGGCGCGGATATCGTTCTCATAAGGCGATAGGCTTCTGATTGGCTGGACCTGATGGCCCTGGAGGTATCGACCGTGCGGCTGACGCTCGTCACCGATGCCTGGTCTCCCCAGGTGAACGGGGTCGTCCGGACCTTGGAACGAACCGTTCGGGAAATTGAGACGCTGGGGCATTCCGTGGATGTGATTCATCCCGGTGCTTTCCCGAGCATCCCCTTCCCGCTTTATCCAGAAATCAGGCTGGCCCTGATTTGTCCCGGACTCGGCAAGCGAATCGACCGCTCCGACCATGTCCACATCGCCACGGAGGGCCCCCTCGGGCTGAAAGCTCGTAACTACTGCATGGGAAAGGGGCGCCGTTTCACCACGGCTTACCACACCCGGTTCCCCGAGTACCTGAACAATTACCTGGGCGTGCCCCCGGCCTGGATTTACTCGTACCTGCGATGGTTCCACAGAAGATCGAGCCGGATCATGGTGTCCACGGGTTCGCTCGAGCGCGAACTTCACTCCTGGGGATTTCGCAGGATGGCCCGGTGGTCCCGGGGAGTGGACTTTTCCCTCTTCCGGCCGGGCATCGAGGAGGAACGCGAACCGGTGGCCCTTTATGTGGGGCGGGTGTCCTACGAAAAAAACATCGAGGCTTTCCTGAAGGCGCCACTGCCACCGGGTTTTCGGGCCCGGGTCGTGGGGGACGGCCCTGCGCTCGAGGAACTGCGGGAAAAATATCCGCGGGTGGAATTCGCCGGGCGGTTGGTGGGGGATGCGCTGGCGCGAGAATACCGCAGGGCTTCGGTCTTCGTTTTTCCAAGCAAAACCGACACTTTCGGCCTTGTCCTGCTGGAGGCGCTTGCCAGCGGCGTTCCCGTCGCCGCCTACCCGGTTTCCGGACCGATCGAT
Source organism: Planctomycetota bacterium (assembly GCA_018970845.1). Lineage (GTDB taxonomy): Bacteria > Planctomycetota > Planctomycetia > Gemmatales > Gemmataceae > REEB421. The sequence goes on along the minus strand of JAGWVO010000653.1, from coordinate 372 downwards.
GTGATGGAAGGCGCCCCGGGCGGCGCCGGAGCCCTGCACGAGGATTTGCCCACGGCGATCCGCCAAGCGCTTGGCCGCGGACGACCCGATGAATGTGCGGCATTCGCCTCGCGGTACACCTGGGAAAAATCGACGGAACAGTTCTTGGGCAACCTCGTGCCGCGACTGGGCCCCCGCGAAACCGACATGCGAGGGTTGGCCCGCCGGAACGACCGGAAAAATTGGCAGCTTCGCGGCGCCAACCTCATGCTGGCGCGTTGACCGCGGCCGGAACGGATGCAAGATTGAGTTGATGCCCCGCGTCGGAGGCCGGTTCATGCCCATTCCAGCGATCCTTATGCTTGCGCTGGCGCAGTCCGCTCCCCCGGCGGA
>JAGWVO010000652.1 GCA_018970845.1 Planctomycetota bacterium | reverse complement strand
GGTCTGGTAATCGACGAAACAACCAGCGTGAGGACAGACCGAATGCAACGCTACCACTTGGGCTGGTGCCGTGCGTCGCAGATAGACAACACCGACAGGCACGGCGGCATCCCTCGTCCAGGCATCGGATTTTCCGGTGACCACGGTGACGCGGACCGGAGTCCCATCGGTAGGCACGCTCGAAAGACTGGCGACTTGGATCCAATCGCCGGATCCACTGGCCTTGGAGAGCGGATCGAGCCAGGCCACCAGACCCGAAGCCAGCGGCACGCCCACACAGCAGGCCCCGACAGCGCCTGCCGCTGCCTCCGCGAGGAAACGACGGCGTGGCTGGGCGCCAGAATCTTGAGTTGCATCCATAAAGAGCCCGCGACATCCGATGAATGAGCCGGCGGCCGCGGACGATGCCCCGGGATTGGGATTTTTCCAGCGCGAAGGCCAACTTTCTTGAAGGCCGCCGATTTGACTCTTGATTTGCCCCAGTGATTGGAGTCTCTAGCGGCCAGTTCTTTGACGGGCTTGTTCCTTTTCGAAAAAGCCCAAATCAAAACATCGTTGGAAGTGCGGGAACGCCGTGAGAATCGGCGACGGTTGCGCCACTGTATCAGGCAACAAACCCCCTGGTCGTACACGACAGCCACTGGACGCGAGTCTGGGAAGGCGGGGGCGAGGTTCGAAGCCTGTAGTCAGGATATCGCGCCAATGATGCTCGTCAGGTTCCGGCCCTGGGCCAGAACCGCTTCGCCGCAAAGCGAAGGATGAGGCCAGCCCATCCCTGCCTGTATGCCGGGATGGAAACATTCCTGAATGTCTGACGCCTTCATTCCCTGTTTTGCCGGTGGATTGGAGGCGTTTTGCGTTTCATACGTTCAAGGCTCCGCCTCCTTCTCCTCTCGGCCTGGTCTTCATTGACACACCTTGGCATGCCCCTGAACCGGGCGCGCCATCAACGTGACCTGAGACCATGCACACTGAACCCAACCCGACTGTCCGAGCCGTTGGAATCCCCGCTTGGGGATCCTTCGCCGCCGGTATCATCCTCGCCAGCAACGCCGCCCTGAGCCTCCAGGCCCAGTACCCATCCACCGTGGTGGAGTACCAGTCTGGAAGCGGTTACACTCCCGGCTACACCAACGCCTCCGCCGCCATCGGGGCTCCCAGCCGTATCACCACCGGAGACTTTGGTGGCCCTGTGGACCCGTTCGCCCCTCCCTACACTCAGGCCCAACTGGTCAGCATCGGCACCGGCGGTTCACTCACGGTGCGATGGGATTCACCGCTGAAAAATGCCGTTGGCAATCCCCATGGCCTCGACTTCACGGTCTTTGGCAGCACCGGGTTCCTCATGACCAACGACTTCGATGCCAATTGGAGTCCCATCGGGACACCCGCGACCGATGGCTCGCTGTTCAATCCCAACTCAGGGACCCAGAGAATCATCGTCAGCACCGACGGTAAAACCTGGTACGTTTTGGATTCCTCCAAATCCCCGAAGGTGGATCACTACTATCCCACGGATGGATCGGGCGACTTCGGCATTCCGATGAGTGCCTCACTCAAGCCCGTCGAATTCTCCGGCAAGACCCTGGAGCAAATCCGCGCGCTCTATGGTGGCTCCGCCGGCGGCACGAGCTTCGACCTGGCCTGGGCCCTCGATGCCAACGGCAAACCTGTGAACCTCACCGAGGCCTCGTATCTCCGCATCGAGGTGCTCAGCGGAAAAGCCGAC
>JAGWVO010000651.1 GCA_018970845.1 Planctomycetota bacterium | reverse complement strand
CGATGTTGAGCAGGTTGTCGCGCGTCAGGAACGCCGGCCATGATCCTTCTTCCGGAATCACCAGCGGAACCATGGAAAGCGAGGGAAACAGCGAGGCCCGGTCGCGGATGACGATCCAATCGGCCGCGGTTTTGGAGCAGGCGATGGCTTCAGGCGATTGGGGAAGGGCCGCGATCGATTCCAACAATTTTCTAGCGTCCGCCGGATCCCCGGCGATTCCGGGCACCGTGTGACCCGACCTGGCGCATGCGTCGCGAAACCCCTCCACGAACTGCTTTTCCAATTGGCCGGAACCGGCGATCACCACAAGGCCGCCACGGGATGCTTTTCTCGAAAGCGACTCACCCAAGCGGATTCCAGCTTCCCTTCCTGAGGTCTCATGGGGTCGGACTGTCGCGATGGACAAGCCGACGACCACCATACCCAGCACCGCCAGCATGCCGTATTCATCGAGCCATCGGGCCAGCGGAAGCCGGTTGGCTCCGAAGCGCTCGTTCATTTCGCGACGGCCTTGAGGGCATCCGCCCGGCGCATGAGGCTGGTGGGTATCAGGATCTCGGGCTTGACCGGTTCGCCCTTCGAATGGGCGACAATCGCCTGCACGATTTCCCGGCCCATGCGGTCGGGGAACTGGACGGGGTCGGCGTAAATTTTCCCTTGAGCGATGGCCTCGATGCCCTCGGGTTGCCCGTCAAACCCGACAACCACCACCGTCTTCTCCTTGCCCGCCTTTTCCAAAGCGGCGTTGGCTCCCAAGGCCGAGGGATCGTTGATCGCGAAGATTCCCTTCAGGGCCGGATGGGCCTGAAGCGCGTCCTCGGCGGCCTTGAAGGAGGTATCGCGGGCGGCGCCGCCCTCCAATTCGGTCACGATGTTCACCTTTCCGGGCATCGAGGCATTGTGGGCGCCAATCACCTCGCGGAACCCTTGTACCCTGAGCCGGCAACTTTCAGCCTGCTTGAAATGCAGGATGGCGACTTCCCCTCCCGATGGGCCGATCGCCTCGATCATCGCCTTGGCCGCTTCCCGGCCTCCCCCGAGGTTGTCGGTGGCCACTTGGCTGACAATCCGGATTCCTTCCTCCCGGCAGGGGATGTCCACGGTGTAAACGGGGATGCCCGCCAGGTTGGCTTCCTTGATGGCCGGCACCATGGCCTTGGATTCACAAGGACTGATGACAATGGCGCGGGCTTTTCGGACGATGAAATCCTGCATCTGGTTGGATTGCTTTGAAGCATCCTTGTCGGCGCTCACCACGAGCGTTTCAAAGCCATGGCTTGCCGCTTCCTTCTGGATGGTGTTCCCGATCACTCGGAAAAAGGGATTTTCCATGGTGAGCAGCGAAACCCCGATGATGGGCTTGCTGGTTGACTGGTTTGGATTCGAGGTTGGCCCGACAGATTGGGCGCAGCCAAGCATGCCCAGGAAGGAAACGCATCCGAACCAGGCAATGTATCGATCCATGGTGGGAACCCCGGGAAAGGTGTCGGGCACACGGCAGCATAATGCCACAACTGCTGGGGTAAGCAACTCGCTCAAATATATTAAAATATATATTTAATTAAATTTTATGATGCCGATTGTGTCGGCCTTATGTGATGATGAAAGCGTTTTGGGTTTGGTGCTTTCGGTTGAATTGTGCAACAATAGAAAGGTAAACTTTTGCTTCTGGGGAAAGTTCTCCGGCTAGGCGAGGGATCATGATCATGTGGACAGTTCAGGACCTTTCA
>JAGWVO010000097.1 GCA_018970845.1 Planctomycetota bacterium | reverse complement strand
CAAGAGAAAGGTTCAGCGCCTTGCCGGCGACGCCGGGATAATCGGTTGTCTTGATATTGGAGGGATCGATAGGGGAGATGCCCTCGATCGACCTGATCCGATCGAGAAGCGACTTGATCGACTCGATGTCCTGCGAACCGAGGGAGCCACCGGCCGCCTTGAGGACTTCAAGGAACCGCATCAGCGCCATCATGTCGCCGGCGCCGGGGTTTGATCCGATCTTCTGGGCAAGCTCGGTGAATTTTTCCCAGTCGAGTTGCGGGTAGGCGGCCTTGAGCGCGTCCTTCTGCGAATCGAGGCGCGAGATCAGCGACATGAGCTCGGAAAGGGTGGATGGATCGATCTTGAGCCCCCCGGCGCCCATGCCCAGGGAGGCCAACCATTGGGCCAGCCCCGGCGCGCCATTGGACTGCGCGCCGGCAGCCATTGGCCCGAAGAGCTTCATCAGCGCCGCGAGCGAGGCCGGGTCGAAACCGCCCGCGCCCTGACCGGGGCCCCCCCCGGAAAACCATCGTGCCCATGGGGGCATACCGGGCCGGCCGAAGCGGGTCCTGAAGGCGTCGTCAACCTGATTGCGGGTCACCGGAGGAAGGTCGAATTCCTCAAACAGGCCTCCCGATGCGGGGGGGCTTTCCTGGGCCGGGCAAACCAGCAGGATCAGGGCTGCTGCATGGGCGGCGGTGGCGGCCATGGCTCCATCCGTGGGACAACTTCATGCTATCCGATGAGAGAGGCAGGGTCGACTGTCAGGACCTGAACTCGTCGATCAGGTTGGCGATGAGTCCGGTCCAGCCGGTCTGGTGGCTGGCTCCGAGGCCCGCGCCGGTGTCGCCGTTGAAGTATTCGTAGAAAAGCACATGGTCACGCCAGTGCGGGTCGCCCTGGAAGACCGGGCAGTCGCCGAACACCGGCCTGCGGCCCCGCTCGTCGAGCGTGAATACCGAGATGAGCCTGTCGGCGGCGAGCTTGCGGAGGTCCTCGAAGCCGGCCTGCCTTCCCGGCAGCGCCGGCACTTCCAGTTTCAGCGAGCCATGGAACGCCTTGTCGAGCTTCTTGAGCGATTCCAGCAGGAGGTAATTGATGGGAAACCAGATCGGGCCGCGCCAGTTGCTGTTGCCGCCCTTGAGCTTGCTGTCGCTCTCGGCGGGTTCATAGATGACCGTGGTTCCGTCGTGATGGAAGGGATGGTGCAGGTGGGCGCGGGAAAGGCTGCGGATGCCGGCGGGCGAGAGGAATTCCTCCGCGTCGAAGACACGGGCGAGGATGCGGCGAAGCTGGTTCTCGTCGAACACGGTCAGCGCGAACGAGACCCCCTCATCGCTTTCCACGCGGTGGATGACGCCCTCGAGCATTTCCTTGCGGTTTTCAAGGAGCCACGAGAAGTCGCGGTGGAAGTCGCGGAACGGCTCGATCCAGGACAATTCGAGCCGTTCGACGGCGAACAGCGGGATGAGCCCGACCAGCGACCTCAGCCGGAACTTCCTGAAGGAACCGTCGGGCCGCCTCAGCACATCGTAAAAGAACCCGTCCTCCTCGTCCCAGAGTGAGTAGCCCCTGTCACCGTGGCACTTCATGGCGCCGGCGATGTAGGCGTAGTGCTGGAAGAACTTGGTCGCGAGCCCCTCGTACACATGGTTGGTCTTGGCCAGTTCCAGGGCGATCCTCATGAGGTTGAGGCAGAACATGGCCATGTAGCCGCTTCCGTCGGACTGCTCCAGCACGGAACCGTCGCCAAACGGGGCGCTGCGGTCGACGACGGTGATGTTGTCCATTCCGAGGAAGCCGCCCTCGAAAACATTGTTTCCCTCGCGGTCGACCTTGTTGATCCACCAGGCGAAGTTGACGAGCAGCTTGTGGAAGCAGCGCTCGAGGAAGGGCAGGTCGGCCTTGCCGTTCCTGATCCGGTCCATGTGGAACACGCGCCAGACAGCCCACGCGTGAACGGGCGGATTGAGGTCGGAAAATTCCCATTCGTAGGCAGGGATCTGGCCGTTGGGATGCTGGAACTGTTCCAGCAGCAGGAGCTGGAGTTGTTCCTTGGCGAATACGGGGTCGGCGACGGCGACGGCGATGGCCGTGAACGCCAGGTCCCAGGCGGCGAACCAGGGATATTCCCACTTTTCCGCGGGAATCATGATCCTCATCGAGTTGAGGTGCTTCCAGTGGGCGTTGCGGATGTTTTTCCTTGATGGCGGCGGAGGAAAATCCGGATTGTCGCCGTCGAGCCACTGGTGGACATTGAACAGGTAGACCATCTTCGTCCAGAGGAGGCCGGCGATGGCCTGCCGTTGGACCATTTTCTCGTCCGCCGAGGCGTTGGGCGGATGGATTCCCGCGTAGAAGGAGTCGGCCTCGGCCCGGCGACGGCAGACGACCTCGTCCACGCCGGCCACGCCCCCCGGCACCCCGGTTGGGGACAACCTCAGGCGAACCACCACCGTCTCGCCCGGAGCCACGGACCCGAATCGGTAGTGCAGCGCCGCCTTGGTTCCCGTCCCGGCGGAATTCACCGCCGTTGCCTCGCCCCCGACGAGCAGGCGGTGGAACGCATCCTTCACATGGGAACGGCGGCTGAGGTTTCCAGGACCATAGACGGCGGCGCCGTTCGTCTCGTTGTTGGTGAACAGGAATTGCGCGCCGGCGGTGGCCTGAAGGACCCGCGGCCCCAGTTCGTAGCGGATGGGGAGGCCAGGAACGGGGCCCAGCGGGGTGTCGTCGGCATGAAGCGCCGGGTGGCCGTCGGGGTCGGTGCCGACACGGATCACGGGCTCGGCCGGGCCGGGAAACTCCCAGGCTTTCGCATCCCAGCCCCAGCGGTTGCGGAACCAGAGTTGCGGAATGATGTGAAGGGGGGCGGGATCCGGGCCGCGGTTGGTGGCCGTGATCCGCACGCAAATGTCCTCGGCGTCGGCCTTGGCGTGTTCGATCTCGATGTCGAAGTAGCGGTTTTCGGCGAAGCAGCCGGTGTCGAGCAGTTCGAATTCGGGGCCGGTGCCCTGGCGCGCACGGTTCGAGTCCACCAGTTGCCGGTAGGGGAACTCCGCGTGCGGGTACTTGTACAGATACCGCATGTAGGAGTGGGTCGGGGTGTTGTCGAGGTGGAAGTAGTATTCCTTCACATCCTCCCCGTGGTTGCCCTCGCTGCCGGTGACGCCGAACAGCCTTTCCTTCAGGATGGGATCCTTTTCGTTCCAGAACGCCGGGGCCAGGCAGAGAACCTGGTAGCGGTCGCAGATGCCGGCGATGCCATCCTCGCCCCAGCGGTACGCCTTGGACCTGGCGAGTTCGTGGGGAAAATAGTCCCATGCCGACCCGTCGGGGCTGTAATCCTCGCGCACGGAGGCCCAGGCGCGCTCGGCCATGTAGGGCCCCCAGCGCTTCCAACCCGAGGTGTCGCCGTGGGAGGCGTCGAGCCTGTCGCGTTCGGGATCTGCCGCTTCGCGGTTGGACATGCTTCGGATCCGCCCCTGTTCAGCGCCTGTTCACGAGATGAAAGATATAATAACCGGATCCAAGGATCGGCGTGTTCGGATTGGTCGCGACACGCACCGGCAGCGTCTTGAGCAGGCCGGCGAACCTCCCCTTGGCGAGAAATCCCTCGAGGAACGAACCCGACTTGAGCGCGCCGATGATCTTCGGGGCGATCCCCCCGCCGATGAAAACCCCCCCCGTGGCCATGCATTTCAGGGCGAGGTTCCCCGCCTCGGCGCCGTAGATGGAGGCAAAGGTCTCAAGCGTGGCCTTGCAGACATTGTCGGTGCCGGCGAGTCCGTGTCGGGAGACCACGGCGTTTCGCTCTCCGAGGTTGGCGCAGGCGGCCAGTTCGGATTCCAGCGCCGGGTTTTCCTCGAATCGGCCGGATTGGCGCAGGAAAGCGAAGAGATCGGCGAACCCGGGACCTGAGAGGATGCGCTCGTAGCTCACATGCCCGGAAAACCGCGACCTGAGGTACCGCCACAGCTCCACCTCAAGTTCCGTCTGGGGGGCGAAGCTGCAATGGCCGCCTTCGCTGGCGATCGGCATGTGCCGGGCGCCGTCCCAGGCGAGGATGGCCTCGCCCAGTCCGGTGCCGGCGGCGATGACGGCGGCGTGACCGCGCGCCGGGCCGGGCTTGACCGATGGATTGAGTTCCACGAAGTCGGATGGGGCCAGGAAAAGCATTCCGTAGGCCATCGCCTCGAGGTCGTTGAGAAGCTTCACGCGGGGAACGCCCGCCGCCTTGGCGAGGCCCGCCTCGCTCATCTCGGGCCAAGGCAGGTTTGTCGTCTTGCACCTGCCGTCGATGATGGCCCCGGCGACGCCGAAGCAGGCGCCCTGGATCCCGGTTTCCCGGCCGCGGGAAAGGAACTTGGCGATGATCGATTCAAGCGATGATTCGCTGGCGCTGGTGAAGGTTTCCGTCCGGCGGATCGCGAGCGCGCCGGCGGCGTCCGCTTCCATCATGGCCAGGGTTGTCTTGGTTCCGCCGATGTCCCCCGCGAGGAACAGGTTGCCCTGGCCCATCACGCGCCCTCCACGCTGCTGATGAGGGCCTTCAGGCCGGCGGCCACGCCCCCCGAGTGTCCAAACACGCTTGAGCCGGCCACCAGCACGCGGGCTCCCGCGGCGACGGCGCGGGGCGCGGTGTCCGCCGTGATGCCGCCATCGACCTCGAGTTCCACGGGCCTGTCGCGCTGGTCGAGAAGTCGCCTCAGCACGCGGATCTTTCCCTCGGTTTCCGTGAGATAGCGCTGCCCGCCGAAGCCGGGATTCACCGTCATGACCAGGACGAGGTCGACAAGGTCGAGGACTTCCTCGATCGCCCATGCCGGAGTCCCCGGATTGAGCACGACCCCGGCGGAAACTCCCAGGTGGCGTATCGCCTGGATGGTTCGGTGCAGGTTCGAGTTGGCCTCCACATGAACCAGGAGCGAGGTTGAGCCGGCCTTGGCGAACGCCTCGATGTAGCGGTCGGGTTCGCTCACCATGAGGTGGGTTTCGAGGGGCAGCGATGTGACCCTACGCACCGCCTCGACCACGATCGGGCCCATGGAGATGTTGGGGACAAAGTGGCCATCCATCACATCGACATGGATCCGGTCGGCGCCCGCCTTGGCCGCCTGGATGACATGGTCGCCCAACCTCGCGAAATCGGCCGCGAGGATGGAGGGCGCCATCCTCGCCGGTTTGTTGTCAACCGGCATGCTCGGTAACCCCCAGCGCGCAACCGGACGGAATGCCGGCAGCGGCGGCCTTGTCGATCACCCAGGTCAGCGAACCGGCCGGATCGATCCCGCGTGACGGGGCGGTGGATATGTCGCCGGCGGGCAACAGCACCTTTCGGAGCGGATCGGCCTTGTCGGCCCCCGCGGCGAGGAACACGACGGCCCGCGCGGCGTTGAGCAGGGTGTAGGTCGCCGTCAACCGGCGGGTGGACAGTTGCGGCACCTCGTTGGCCACGAACCATGACCGGGTTTCCCCGAGGGCGCGCGTTCCGGGGAACAGCGAGGCGGTGTGGGCGTCGGTGCCCATGCCGAGGAACACCAGGTCGAACGCCGGCGGCGGGCCGTCGGCGTCGACCTTGAAGGCCCGGGCCACCACCTTCTGGTAGTCGGAGGCCGCGGCGGCCAGGTCGGGATTCTCGCCATGGAGGCGGTGCACCTGGGCGGCGGGTGGAGAAACCGTGTCGAGGAGGGCCTCGCGGGTCATCCGGTAGTTCGAGTCCTTGTGGTCGGGCGGGACGGATCGTTCATCCCCCCAGAACAGGTGGACCGATTCCCACGGTATCCCGCCGCGGACGGGATCGGACGCCAGCAACTGGAACAGTCGCTTGGGTGTGCTTCCGCCTGAGAGGAGAACCCGGAAGGCGCCGCGGGAGGCCACGGCCTCGGCCGCGCGCTTTTCGAACAATCCGAGGGCGCGCCGGGCGACAGCCTCGGAGTCGGGCATGATTTCAATCAGGCGGTCGGGCATCGGTTGGCTCCGTCGCGTCAGCCGCCGGTCGGACGCTCGATGTGTCCGCCGAACTTGTGCCGCATGGCCGAGAGCACCTTTTCCGCGAAGGTGTGCTCCTGCCTCGAGCGGAAGCGGGTGTAAAGCGACGCGGTGAGGACATCGGCCGGAACGGCCTCCTCGACCGCCGCCATGACGGTCCAGCGGCCTTCGCCCGAATCCTGGACGAACCCCGAGTAGTTGCTCAAGGAAGGATTCTCGATGAGGGCCATCGCGGTGAGGTCGAGCAGCCAGGAGCCGACGACGCTGCCGCGCCGCCACACCTCGGCGATCTCGGCGAGGTCGAAGTTGAACCGATGGCCCTCCGGCAGTTCCTTGCTGGCGGCGCCCTTGAAGATGTCGAATCCCTCGGCGTAGGCCTGCATGATGCCGTACTCGATTCCATTGTGGACCATCTTGACGAAGTGGCCGGCGCCGGCGGGGCCGCAGTGAAGGTAGCCCTGCTCGGCCGTGCCCTTGCCCGCGGGACGGCCCGGCGTGCGCTCGACATCCCCCATGCCGGGCGCGAGCGCCGACAGGATCGGATCGATGTGCCTCACGGCGTCATCGGGCCCGCCGATCATCATGCAGTAGCCGCGGGTGATGCCCCAGACCCCGCCGGATGTGCCCACATCGATGAACTTGATTCCCTTGGCCGCCAATTCCCGGGAGTGGCGAACATCGTCCTTGTAGTAGCTGTTTCCTCCGTCGATGATGATGTCGCCCGCCTCCATGTGCTTGGCCAGCTCGTTGATGCAGTTCTCGGTCGGGGCGCCGCAGGGCACCATGACCCAGGCCACGCGCGGCTTGGCGAGCTTCGAGACGAATTCCGCGAACGAGTTCGAGCCGGTGGAGCCCTTGGCGACATAGCGCGCCACGGTCTCGGGGTTGAGGTCGAGCACCACCGTGGAGTGGCCCTTGTTCATGAGCCGCTCGACCATGTTGCCGCCCATGCGGCCCAATCCGACCATTCCCAGTTGCATTGTCGCCGTCCTCCCCATGTTGTCCGCCACCATATCCCCGGTTCCGGCGAAGTCCGGCCGGGGTCTCCCCGCGCGGGTCAGCCGACCCGTTTCCGCTCATGTTCCTCCAGCAAGCGGAACTCCGCGTCCCCCTCGAGCACCCTTTCGGCCATGCCGAGGAAGAATCCCGTGCCGACCACCCCGGGCAGCGCCCTGATCGCGGCGTCGAGGGCCGCTGGGTTTTCCACCGGGTCGGTCTTGCAGTCGAGAATGTGGTTGCCGTTGTCGGTGAGTCCGGGCTGGCCTTGCACGATCCAGGGAACGGGCACGAGGCCCAGCCTCTCCAGTCCCTTGGCGACGAAAACCTGGGCGAACGGGACCACCTCCACCGGAATCCTTCCCTGTTCGCCGACATGGCTGTTCTCGCCGAGCCTGGCGACCTTCTTTCCCGATCCCAGGACGATGATGAACCGCCTCGCCAGCCGGGCCACCACCATCTCGCGCAGCGCGCAGCGCCCAAATCCCTTGATGAGATCGAGCGACCCGGGGGTGAACTGGTCGGCGCCGTCGACGGCGATGTCCAGGCCGGAGGCTGCGTCACCCGGTTCGAGCAGGGGTATGCCCAGCGACAGCGCTAGTTTCTCGGAGGCTACGGAGGTGGGAAAGCCCTGGATGCGCAGTCCGGCGCTGACGCGGGCGCCCAGGGTCTCGATGAAGCGGGTGGACGCCTTGCCCGAGCCGAGGCCCACGCGGTCGCCGTGGCGAACGAGGTCGGCGGCGCGTTCGAACACCGTGGTGTTGGCGGGCGTGGGCATGGGACGGTCCGGTCGTTTCGGGGAAGAATTCCGGTAGGGTCAGCGGGCCAGTTGCCGCTTCGCCGCCGCGACGACATTGTCAACCGTGAACCCGAAGTGGACAAGCAGGTCCTTGAGCGGCGCGGAGGCGCCGAAGGTTGTCATGCCGATCACCTCGCCCTCGGCGCCGGCGTACTTGGCCCAACCCAGGGTGGATCCCATCTCGACCGCCACTCGGGCCTTCACTCCCGAGGGGAATACCTGCTCGCGGTAGGAGGGGTCCTTGGCGCACGCCTCCTCGAAGATGTCCCACGAGGGCATGCTCACGACCCGGGCCTTGATGCCCTCGGCGGCGAGTTTCTCGCGGGCGTCGACGCAGAGGGAAAGTTCGCTTCCCGTGCCGATGAGGATGACCTGGGGCTTGCCGTCGGGGGCATCGGCGAGGACATAGGCGCCCTTGTGGAGGCCGGTGGCCGGGGCGTTCTTCGTTCGATCGAAGGTGACCAGTTCCTGCCGAGTGAGAATGAGGCAGACCGGCCGGTTCTTCCTGGGCATGATCCAGCGCCAGGCTTCCGAAACCTCATTGGCGTCGCCGGGCCTGATGACCGTAAGGCCTGGCATGGCGCGCAGCGAGGCGAGATGCTCGATCGGCTGGTGGGTGGGGCCGTCCTCCCCGACCCCGAGGCTGTCGTGGGTGAAGATGTAGATGACGGGGATCTCCATCACGGCTCCCAGGCGCAGGGCGCCGCGGCCGTAGTCGGAAAAGATCAGGAAGCCGGAGCCATAGGGCCTGACGCGCGAGAGGGCCATGCCGTTGATGGCGGCGCCCATGGCATGCTCCCGGACTCCGTAGTGGAAGTTGCGCCCGCAGGGCGTGGCGGCCTGGAAATGGCCGGCGCCTTCGAAGCCGAGCAGGGTCTTGGTGGAGGGGGCCAAGTCGGCGGATCCGCCGATGAGCCAAGGCACATGCTTGGCCACGGCGTTGAGCACCTTGCCCGAGGAGTCGCGGCTGGCGGCGCCCGCCTTCTTCGTCTTTCCCGTCTTGGGGTCGGTCACGTCGCCCCAGGGGAACTCGGGAATGTCCTTGTCCCAGCCGGCGGGCAGGTCGCGGTTCTGCATCAACTCAATGTCGCGGGCCTGGTCGGGGTACTGCGCCTTGTACCGGGCGAACAATTCACCCCAAGCCTTGCTGGCGGCGGCGCCCTTCTGGCCGACTCCCTTCTCGAAGGTGGCGTACACCTCGGGGGGAACATGGAACTTGGCCTCGGGATCCACGCCGTAGAACGACTTCGCCGCCTTGATGGCGTCCCAACCCAGGGGTTCCCCGTGGGCGGAGTGGTGATCCTGCTTCCCTGGCACGCCCCAGGCGATGTGGCTGTCGGCCACGATGAAGGTGGGCCGGCAGCGGGTTTCCCGCGCCTGCTTGAGGGTATGCAGCAACCGGGGAAGGTCGTTGACATCCGCCACGCGGAGCACATTCCAGCCGTAGGCGAGGAAGCGGGCGCCGACATCCTCGTTGAAGGCCAGGTCGGTCTCGCCCTCGATGGTGATGCGGTTGCTGTCGTAGATCCAGCAGAGGTTGTCAAGCTGGAGGTGCCCGGCGAGGCTGGCGGCCTCGGACGAAACCCCCTCCATCATGCAGCCGTCTCCCGCGACGGAGTAAACGCGGTAGTTGAACAGCTCGAAGCCCGGCTTGTTGTAGCGGGCGGCGAGCCACTTCCCGGCGATCGCCATTCCCACGCTGGTGGCCACGCCGTTGCCGAGAGGCCCCGTGGTGGTTTCCACGCCGGAGCAAAAATGGTATTCGGGATGCCCGGCGCAAACGCTGCCGAGTTGCCGGAAACGCTTGATGTCGTCAAGAGTCACGGCGGGCTTGTCGACAACATGGGTCTCATGCTCCACGGTCTTCACCTTCATCAGGTGAAGGATGCTGTAAATCAGCATCGAGGCGTGCCCGGCGGAAAGCACGAACCGGTCACGGTTGGGCCAGATGGGGTTCGCCGGGTCGTAGTTCATCTCGTCCTGGAACAGCGAATAAACGACCGGCGCCAGTGAAACCGGCGTGCCGGGGTGGCCCGAGTTGGCGGTTTGAACGGCATCCATCGCCAGGGTGCGCATCGCGGTGATGGCGGCATAGGCGGGGGTGGAGCGGGGATCGACGGTGGTGGTCGGGGCGGACATCGGACATCTCCCGTGGAAGGGTTGAATGGGCTCGGGCCCAAGTTTCCTTCTAAAAAGACAGTCCTGATTAGTTAGGGAATCCAACGGGCCGGGGCAACGGAGGGGGACCCGGCTGCCGGGAAGATTCCGAAGTGCGTGCGGGGCCTCCTGCCACTATGCTGTTGGGCAGGAAGGTTCCTTGAACGCCTTCCAACATACCCCTTGCCACGAGGACCCCCCGATATGCGCACCCCCGACCGTCGAGACATCCTCCGCGCCGCCCTGGCCGGCGGAGCAGCCTTGGCCATACCCGCGGCAGTCAAGGCCCAGGATGCCGGTTTTGCCTTGCCTAAGCTTCCTTATGCCTTCGACGCCCTCGAGCCCCACATCGACGCCGCGACCATGGAGATCCACTGGGGCCGTCACCACAAGGCTTATGTCGACAACCTGAACAAGGCGCTCGCCGGCAAGGATGACTGGCTCAAGAAGCCGATCACCGCCATCCTCAAGTCGATCAATGATGTTCCCGCGACGATCCGCCAGGCGGTGATCAACAACGGCGGCGGGCATCACAACCACACGCTCTTCTGGGAGTCGATGGGGCCCAAGGCGGGCGGCGAACCGACTGGCCCGCTGGCCAAGGCGATCGACTCGGCCTTTGGCAGCTTCGCCAAGTTCCAGGAGAAACTCACCGCCGCCGGCATGACCCGCTTTGGCAGCGGTTGGGCCTGGCTGGTTGCCGACGACCAAGGCAAGCTCGATGTCATCTCCACCGCCAACCAGGACAGCCCCCTGATGATGACCCCGGCGCTCACGCCGCTGGTCGGCGTCGATGTGTGGGAGCACGCCTACTACCTGAAATACCAGAACAAGCGCGTCGATTATCTCGCCGCCTGGTTCAAGACGGTCGACTGGAAGGTCGTTGCCGAGCGCCACGCCAAGGCCGGCAAGTAAGTTTTACGATCGTGGCCGGGTGGGCATGGAGCGCCCACCCGGCCGCGGCCTGCCTCGCCAGAATCAGATGGTCATTTCCCCGGAAGTTCCTGAATCGAGATGTCCTTGTAGCGGGCCACTGTCTTGG
>JAGWVO010000650.1 GCA_018970845.1 Planctomycetota bacterium | reverse complement strand
AAAGGGCATTTTTCAGCGGAGATCTGTCGATTCATGACCAGGCCGCCCGGGGCTTGAACACGCTGATGGTGCTCGGTGGGCTCCTCGTGGCCTGCGGACTGACGGGAGGGCCACGCCCGTTGTGTGCGGGAGGTGCCTCGTTGACGCTCCTTTCGGCGGCGGCCCGGCAGGCTGTTGACGGGCAATCGTTGTTCGCCGTGATGCCCCAAGCCCTGGGCGCCTTGGCGATTGTGATGTCGCTCATCCGCAAGGATGGCGAGTCCCCCGCGGCGGTATTTGCCGGGTCAGGTGGAAGGGAGTCGAGGGCCGCCTGAAGATCCGAGCAACGCCTCGGCCTTTTGGATCACATGGTCCACCAGCGGAATTGACTTGAAGGGGATCAGGCGGCCGGTTGCCTCTGGAACCGGTTCCGCCAGCAAGGCCTGGCTGGCCGCCACCAGCCAGGCCGTTTTTTTTTGCCGCGCCAGTCGCCTGAGGTGGGCCGTGACCGATTGCGGCCTTCCTCTGGTGATGAGGTCAAGCCAGACCGAACTTTCGTCGGATTCCCTCGTCAGGCGGAGGTCGGGAATCCAATAGCCGTCATCCAGCTCGACCGGTTCCGAGTCAGGCTCGATTCTCCAGCCCGGCGCTTCCTTGGCAAAAAGTGAAACGAGCGCCATCGCCTCCCTTGAGGGACCGGGTATCGGGCCGGGCGCGCGGAACGCCGGGCCGCTCGTGTGGGTCAATTCCAAGTGGCAGGGCGTCCGCTTGGCGCCCCAGAGGATTTCCGCGACAAGGTGAAACTTCGGCAGGCACAGGATCCATGGAATGAAGCACGCGAGTTGCATTCCGTGCTTCACCGTTTCCTCAACCAGATTGGCGGGTCCGTCGAACGACAATTCGAGCCTACCCGGGGTTGGCCTCCGCGAGGAAACCAGAAGCCTGTGGAACCGTGAAGCCCTGAGTATGGCCCGGACCATCTCGGGCCTCGGTCGGCCAAGCGTGACAATCACCCGCGTTGAACGCAGCAGGGCGCCCTGAACGAGGCCCAGGTTGTAGTCGTCGAGGAGTCGCGAGGAGTCAACGGGCTCGAATTCCCTGACGATTTCCTCCGACGGCAGGTCGGAATAAAGCGCCGCCTCGACACCGGCGGCATCAAGCCCCATGGTAATGCCGATGCCGGCGAGGATTTCATTGCGTGGAAAAGGGGAAACGCCCGTGGCGCGGGCCTTGGCCGCCTCCCTGAAGACGATTCCGCGCAGCGCGGCGGCATCCGGCCCCTCGGGCGACGATGTGTCGCATCGTTTCCAAAGCAGGTGAATGAGTCCCTTGGCCACAGCCGGATGAACCGGCCCTTGGGCCGCCGCTTCCGCGGCCGATTGCGTTTCCTCCCTCGACGCGCCCTTGGCAAGGTTGAAAACGGCGACAAGCCGCGAGGCCAGTTCGGCGATTTCGGCGTTCAAGGGATCGATCATCGCGAGGCGAAGCTTGCCCCGTTGAACCCGCGCCCTGACCAGGTCACCTGTAAGCATCGTGATCCCGCCGCCTTTTCGAAACGGCCGCCTCGCCGCTGTCCCTGACCACCAGTTCGAACAAGCGCGCCTGCTTGTCACCGGATCTCCTCAGGATCCTTCCCAGCCGCTGGACATGTTCCCTGGGAGTGCCAGATCCCGAAAGCACGACGCCTATCGAAGCCGCGGGAACATCGACACCCTCGTTAAGGACCCGGCTTGTCGCCAGGACCGGAAGCTCGCCC
>JAGWVO010000096.1 GCA_018970845.1 Planctomycetota bacterium | reverse complement strand
AGGATCGGCCCAATCACCGATGCCGACACGAGAAAATCGGCCAAACTCGCGTCGGGAAAATCCCGCGAACGGTTCACATTGCCGGGCTTGCGGGCGACGCACTCCCACTGGCAAGCCGTCGTGATCCTCAACGATTTCAGGTTCCCGGTCATGGCATGGTTTTCCAGACATGCTCGATGATGGCCCCGGCGACATCCTTTCCGGTCGCCGCCTCAAGGGCCCGCCATCCCGGGCAGGCGTTCACCTCGATGAGTTGCCAGTGACCGCAGTCATCCAGCAGGAGGTCGACCCCCGCGACCTCCGCCTCCAGCACCGCGGCGGCGCTCAGCGCCAGCTTGGCGGCGGGCTTCGGCACCTCGGCGGCCTCGGCGGTGCCCCCCTGGGCGACATTCGTGCGCCATGAGCCGTTCCCATGCCGCCGCATCCCGGCCAACACCCGCTTGCCTAGGGTGAAAACCCGCAAGTCCCAGCCGGGATGGCGGATGAACTTCTGGAGATAAATGACGGCCTGCTGCCTTTCGAGGGCCGTGAACACCCGCCAGGCGAGGTCGGGATGATCCACCCTGAGCATGCCCCGCCCCTCCGACCCGAAAAGCGGCTTCACCACGACATCACCGCCAAGCGCGGCAAAGGCTTCCATCGCCCGCTCGGTTCCCTGGCAAACCCGGGTGGGAGGCACGGGCAAGCCGGCCGCCGCCATTCGGGAACTCGCGAGGTATTTGTCGACGCACGCCTCAAGGGCCCGGGGGGGATTCACGACCCGCGCCCCGCGCTCGAGCGCCCTGTGAAGAATGTCCATCCGGAATATCACCTGTTCGAGGGATCCCCCCGGCAAGGTTCGGGGAAGAACCACGCTGGCGGTGTCCAGCGCGCCGCCCAAGGGCCCTTCGCAGGCCCATGCGGTGGCGAAGTCGCACCATGTCAGGTCGATGCCGCGACGCGTCGCGGCGGCCATGAGCGACCTGACATGCCAGCCGTTGCCGCCGGAAACCACCACCCAATTCACCGCGGCTCAACCTCCGAACGAACGGCGAACCAAGTCGGGCTCAAGGCGGCCAAAACGATGGGTCCGCCCGCTGGAAAGGTTGCGGATGACGATCTCGCCGGGGGCGAACAGCCGCGGATCGATCTTGTAGAAATCGCCCCCCGCCTCCTTGAATATCTCGGCAAAAGGCTTGCCATGCGCGGGAGAGGCCGTAGATGGAAGCCTTGGCCCCAATTCGGCCAGCAACGCGTCCTCGGCCCTCGTGAACACCTCGACTCGGCCCCCGTAGAGGATGGCGTCATTGGTTCGTCCGATCGCCGCGACCATGTCGGGGCACGGCGGGGCCAACGGCGCCACGCCCATGCCCGAGACAATCGCGCCCAGCGGAAAACCGATCTCATGCATCTGGTGCAGGGCCGTCTCGAGCGAGCGCGCCACCACCTGGAGAGAGCCGGCAAGGCTGCCCGTGGGCGCGGCGGCAAGCGTGATTGTTGCTGCCGGCAGCTTGAGCCTTTCGGAAAAATACGAAATCACCTCGGGCCCGGGCAACTTGCCCGTCTCCAGCACCCCCGACGCGTGGGCCGCCACCTCACCCAGCCCCAACTCGGCGAACAGCGGTTCTCGGCCCGCCAGGGCCCGCATCGGCCCCGAGGCCATCGCGAAATACTTGCCAACCGAGACCTGCCAGCCGGCATATTGGCTGCCAAGGCAGGCGGCGACGGGGTGGTCCGTGGAAACCTGAACCATCGGACATGAATAATCGCCCAACTGTCCTGGCAGCAGGGAGACGGAGGCCAAGTCGGCCAGGCAGGCCCTGGCGAGGCATAACCCCGCGGCCAGGCCACCCTCGGCCTTCACGCCCGCGTCGATCACCCGGGCGCCTTCCACGGAATGCACGGCGACCTTGAGGGTTTCAGCGTCCCTCGCCATCCCTTCCATGACGGCAAGCGAACGCGCATTGAGCCCGAGTCCCATGTTTTTTCCCCGCCTGAGATGACGGAACCGTGTTGCGATAACATATCAGGGGGATCAGCCACCGGGAGGCTTTCATGGACCGTTTGCTGGCGCGCGCCGCGCCATGGGTGTTCGGTGCCGTGGCCGTGGCGCTGGGACTGGCTCTTGGAATCGCCCTCTGGCCCGAACCGGCGGCCGGCACCATGCGCGGAGGCATGGCGTGGATTCCCTCGGGCGCCTTCGACATGGGCAGCCCGTTTGAGGAATTCGCCGACTCCCGCCCCGTTCGCAAGGTCGCGCTTGATGGTTTCTGGATCGACACGACCGAGGTGACAAACGCCGAATTCACCCGCTTCGTCGAGGCGACGGGTTATGTCACCGACGCGGAAAAACCCCAGGCATCACCGGAACCCGGCCGGCCGGGGCTTCCCCCAGGCTCCTTCGTCTTCACCCCGCCTTCGGGCGGTGGCGCCGGCCTCGACAACCATTGGCAGTGGTGGCGCTTCGTCGATGGCGCGCAATGGCGGCACCCGTTCGGTCCCGAAAGCGACATCACGGGCAAGGACGATTGCCCCGTGGTGCAGGTGAGCTGGAACGACGCGACCGCCTACTGCCGCTGGGCGGGCAAGCGCCTACCCACCGAGGCGGAATGGGAATACGCCATGCGCGCCGGCGAACCCATCCACCGCTACGCCTGGGGCGATGAGCTCAACCCCGGCGGCCGGTGGATGGCCAACATCTGGCAAGGGCGATTTCCCCATGAAAACACAAAGGAAGACGGCTTCGACCGGATCGCCCCCGTCGGCCAATTTCCGGCCAACGCGTGGGGACTGCACGACATGTCGGGAAATGTGTGGGAATGGTGCGCCGACTGGTATTCGGAAGGCGCGTACAGGACCATGGAGCCGCGCAATCCCAAGGGGCCGTCCGAGTTGGCCAGCAACGATCCCACCGAACCGGGAGTCGCCAAGCGGGTGCAACGGGGTGGTTCGTACCTGTGCAGCGACCTTTATTGCGTGAGATACAGGCCAGGAAGCCGCGGCAAGGGCGAGCCGATCGCCGCCCATTGCCATGTCGGTTTCCGCGCCGCCAGATAAATCCTCAAGCCGCTCACCGGGTGCGCCGTCAGGCGATCATGAGACCTTGTGGGTTTTCGCGGTCGGGTTCACAACCCTGCCGTCATCGGGCCATTTGCCGTCGAGGATTTCCACGACCGACCTCGCCGCCGAGGCGGCCATGTCGGCCAGCGATTGGCTGTCGACTCCCGCCACATGCGGGGTGAACACGACATTCGGCCTGTCGAAGAACGACAGTTTGCCCGGGGGTTCCTGCTCGAAAACATCGAGCCCGGCGCCCCCCAGGTGGCCGGATTCCAGGGCGGACGCCAAAGCCTTCTCGTCGACGACGGCGCCCCGCGCCGTGTTGATGAGCATGGCTCCGCGCTTCATCCGGGCGAGGCTGTCGGAATTGATGATGTGCCTGGATTGCGGCGTGGCCGGAAGGTGAAGGCTCAGCCAATCGGACATTTCAAGGAGCTTGTCGAAGTCAACAAGCTCAATGCCATGCCTGGCGCAGAAATCCCTGTCCGGGAAAGGCTCATAGGCGATCACCCTCATCTCGAATGCCTGGGCCCGCAGGGCCACCGCCTTGCCCGTTCGGCCGAGCCCGGCCAGGCCGAGGACCGATCCGCGAAGCGGACGGTTGATTCCCCGGGGCCACTCCCCCCGCGCCACCGCGTTGTGCTGGACCACGACGCGCTTGGCCAGGGCCAGCATGAGCGAGAATGCATGCTCGGCGACAGAACCATGGTTGGTGCCCGGCGCGATGGTCACGGCGCGGCCGAACTCGGTCGCGGCCTGCACATCCACGGCGTCATAGCCCACCCCCACGCGGGCGATCACCCTGAGGCCGGGGCGCGATTCGATCACCTTGCGCGTGTAGGGCTCAGAGCCCGCCAGCGTGGCGTCGATCCCTTTGAGCCAATCCAGCAATTCCGTCTCGACCAGTTGCCGCCCCAGGTTTTGCTGGACAGGTTCGTGGCCCGCCGCCCTGAGGATCTCGCGATACTCGCCTTCAACGCCCTGCAGGGGTGCCGGCGCGATCAATACCCTGGCCATGGTTCCGCCTCGTCCTCGCGCGCTCACCAACCGCCCGAAGCGGCGATCCCCAACACGAGGGCGCCGTGGGCGCGCAAGCGCTCTTGGGCCAGATTACAGGCTTCCTCGAGGCTTGCCAGTCGCATCCGGAACCGGTCTCCCGGGCGAAGCTGTCCCAGCATGTCGAGGTCGGCATCGATCACATGGGCCGCGCGGGGGTACCCGCCGATCGTCTGGCCATCGACTCCCAAAACGATCGGCAAACCCCCGCCGGGAACCTGCACCGTGCCCGGTTCGACAGGTTCCGAAAGCCGGTCGGTGGCATGGCGTAGCGGAATCGGCGCCCCTTCCAGCCGGATTCCCATCCGGTCGCTGGCGGAGGAAACCGTCCATGGCCCGCCGAGCGGGCCCGCCATTTCCGCCGTGAAATCATGGCCCGCGACGACACGCAAGACATCCAGCGGCTTCGACCATCCGAAATCCATGGCCATGTGCCTCATCCGGCAGCGCCCCTCGCGAGCACCAAACCGGTCTCCCGGTTCAACGCGAATCACGGCGCCAAGGGCCGACGCGGAAGGTTCAAGGCCCCCGGAAACGGCAAGGTATCCCCTGGCTCCCGTGGAGAAGGCGCCACCGCGCAGCATCCATCCCTCGGGCCAAGTGAAGCTGCCCGGCACCCGAATCGGCCTGAATTCGCCGCCCGACTCGAGAACCAGTTCCAAGGGCGGCCCGGAGTAGGCGCAAGCCAGGGTGGTTCGGGCCATGAGCGCCGGGGCCACCAGCGCGAATTCCATGGTCCAGGGGTTGCCCCGGTTGCCGGCGAGGGCGTTGGCCACCATGCAGGCCAGGCGGTCGGCTGGCCCGCCACGCGGAACCCCGAGGTGCCTGAGCCCGGCAACGGGATCGCGCACCAACCGGCAGGGCCCGGGCATCCGAGCCACTTCGATCATTTCCCGTCTCCCCGAGACAAGCCCTGAGCCGGAAGGATCCTGAATCCCCGCTCCTCGAGTCCGGCCCTCACCCGCCTTGCCAGGCCGACGGCGCCCGGAGTGTCTCCATGAACGCACAAGGTCAACGCGCCTTCCTCAATGAGGCGAAAGGCCTGCTCGAGGGCTTCCCCGGCATCAACGATGAGTGCGTCGGGATGGGAACGGGGAACGAGTCGGCCGCCTTCCCCGTATCTGCGGTCGATGAAACCCTCCGGAACGAAACCAACCCTTCCAAGGCAAGCCTCATGGAGCCTCGAACCGGCCTTGCCGACCACCGGAAGCCTCCAGCGGGCCGCCGATAGGGCCAACACCCGGGCGACTTCAGGATCGTCGGCCGCCTGATGGTAAAGCGCCCCATGCGGCTTGATGTGAACGACACGCGTGCCGGCCAGTTCGGCAACCGCCATGAGGGCGCCGACCTGGTATTCCACCAAGGCGGCCAGTTCATCCGACGGAAGCGCGATGGGTTCCCTCCCCATGCGGGCCTTGTCGGCATGTCCGGGGTGCGCGCCGACGGCCACCCCCGCCTCCGCGGCGGCGCGAAGGGCCCGAAAACTGGTCGCCGGATCGCCGGCATGCAAGCCGCAACCGATGTTGGCGGAACTGACGATCTCCAGCAGTTCGCCATCGAAACCCGAACCCTCGCCCAAATCGGCATTGATGTCGACGCGGCGCACGGTCAGGCCCCCTTCGGCCGGAACGCCGAAACCACCCCGGGGCGGGTTTCCAGCCTCGCGCCACCGACAAGGTCGATGCAGTAGGGCACCGCCGGAAACACGGCCATGAGGCAGTCCCTGATGGCCGAGGGCTTGCCGGGAAGGTTGATGATGAGGCACTTTCCCCTGACGCCGGCGGTCTGCCTTGAAAGGATGGCGGTGGGCACCACGCGCAGGGAGACGGCGCGCATCTGCTCGCCGAATCCGGGGAGCAACTTGTCGCATGCCGCCTCGGTGGCCTCGGGAGTCACATCCCGCGGGGCAGGTCCCGTGCCGCCGGTGGTCACCACCAGCGAGCATCCCTCCTGGTCGGCGAGTTCGCGCAGGGTGCCCTCGATGACGGGCGCCTCGTCGGGAATCATCCTGAAAACGACCTCGAATGGACTCGAAAGGATCTCGGACAGGCATTCCCTGATGGCCGGGCCTCCCTTGTCCTCGTAGATGCCGGCGCTGGCCCGGTCCGACACCACGACGACGCCGATGCGAGCGGTCATGAACTCTCCTCCCCGCCGGTTTCCAAGGCCGTATGATACCCATCGTGCAACATCGCCACCGCGCGGAGCCGAGGTTCCATGGGCGCCACCTGGACTTTTCACAGCGCCGGACAGATCGTGTTCGGCCCCGGAGCGGTCGAACAACTCGGCGGTATCGCCACCCGCATGGGCCTCCGCTCGGTCCAACTGATCAGCGATCCGGTCCTCGACTCCGCAGGAATCGTGGAAAAGGTGAAAAAACCGCTTCGCGAGGCGGGAATCGAGGTGCTCCTCGACCTTGGGGGCGAACCTGAACCCACATGGCAAGCCGCCATGGCCTGCCTCGCCAAGGCGCGGGAATGGCGCCCCGACGGCATCATCGGCCTGGGCGGCGGCAGCAACATGGACCTGGCCAAGCTCACGGCCAAGTGCCTCACCCACGGCGGGGAACCCGGCGACTACACCGGTGATGACCGCCTTCCCGGCCCCATCATGCCACTCGTTTGCATACCGACCACCGCCGGCACGGGTTCGGAAGTTTCCTGCGCCGATGTGTACACCGACCCCCGCCAGGGCATCAAGCTCGGCAGCCTGAGCAACCACTTGCGACCAAGGCTCGCCCTCGTCGATCCGCTGCTCACCCACTCCTGCCCGCCCAAGGTGACGGCCGACAGCGGCATCGATGCCCTTGTCCACGCCATCGAGGCGTTCACGGCCGTTGACAACGAGGCGTTCCCGCTCCCGGCGGGACAAAGGTCGTGTTATCAGGGCCGTCATCCCATGGGTGTCGCCATGGCCCGTGAGGCCATCTCGCTTGCCGGAAAGCACCTCAGGCGCGCCGTCGCCAAAGGTTCCGACGCCGACGCGCGATCCGGAATGGCCCTGGCGGCGGTATACGGAGGGTTGGCTTTCTCCAATGTCGGGGTGGCCCTGGTCCATGCCCTGGAATACGCCGTGGCCAGTTTTGTTCCCGTGAGCCATGGCGCTGGCAACGGCCTGCTCCTGCCCCATGTGATGCGCTTCAACATGCCCGGCCGGGAGCGGGACATGGTGGAAATTGCCCGGCTGCTTGGCCATGGGGAGTTGGAACCCGCCGCGGCGATCGACTCGGTCGCCGCGCTGGCGGCGGAAATCGGCATTCCGCAAAGGTTGCGTGATCTCGGCGCGCGTCAGGACATGCTGGCTCCAATGGCGGAAAAGACGCTGGCCATGACCCGGATCCTGCGAGTGAACCCCAGGCAACCCACCGTCGGCGACCTGATGGCCATCCTTCAATCCGCCTACTGACCTTCTTGCGGCGGCGGCGGTGGCAGTTAGCCTGAAGTGGTCAAGCCAGCGCCCTTCCCGAGGTTCCAATCCCATGCCCACGCCGCGCCAAAACCCCGATGCCACCCTGGGCGGAGACGGACATGCGGATGACCGGACGCTGGCGCCCGGCGAGGCCGAAACGGGCAGCATCCGCGGCGAGGCCACGATCGGGCCCGATGACAATCCGGCCGATGGAGCCGGCGATCGTTCGGACATGACGATGCCCGAGGGAACCATCGTCGCTGCGGGCGCGGACGGCATGACCCTTGGGCCCGATGATGCCCCCGCGGCCCATGACGACGACCGCACCCTGGCCCCGGGGGATGATCCGGGAATGACCCTGGCGCCCGGCGGCGATGACGATTCCACGATTGGTCCCGAAGGGGCCGCCGACTCCGATGCCACCATGGCACCCGGCTCGGTTGCCGATTCCGACGCCACCATGGCGCCGGGGGAGATGAGTTCCAGCGGCACGGCGCGATTGTCGCAACCGCCCGCGCAGCGCCCGTCATCCACCGCCATCAGGAAGCCCGGCGAGGCGACAAGCCACGGCCAGACGGCAAGGATGACCTCCCCGGCCTCAGCCTCCAAAGCCGACCGGAACAAAATTCCCGAAGTCGAAGGCTACGAAATGCTCGGCGAACTGGGCCGGGGCGGCATGGGTGTCGTCTACCGGGCCCGCCAAAAGGGGCTCAACCGGATGGTTGCCCTCAAGATGGTGCTCAACAACGCGGCAAGCGAGTCGGAACTCGACCGCTTCAGGCTTGAGGCGCGCGCCGTCGCCTTGGTCCAGCATCCGGGCATCGTGCAGGTGTTCGATGTCGGCGAGCACAACGGCCTGCCTTACTTTTCCCTCGAATTCGTCGAGGGCGGCCCCCTCGACAACAGGCTCAAGGGCGAGCCGCAGGATGCCAAGTTCACCGCCTCGGTGATGGAGAAGGTCTGCAGGGCCATGGGCTACGCCCACTCGAAGAAAATCATCCACCGCGACTTGAAGCCCGCGAACATCCTGCTCACCAAGACGGATGAACCGAAGGTCACCGACTTCGGCCTGGCCAAGGAGATGGACAGCGACGAGGGCCACACCCGCACCGGTTCGATCATGGGCACGCCCAGCTACATGCCCCCGGAACAGGCGGAGGGCAAGGCGAAGCACCTCAACCACCTAGCCGACATCTATTCGCTTGGAGCGATGCTCTACGAGTTCCTGACCGGCCGTCCGCCTTTCAAGGGTCGAACCTTGCTGGAAACGCTCGAGCATGTGAAGAAAAAGGATCCCGTGCCGCCGGTCCAGCTCCAGCCCGACGCCCCGATCGACCTGCAGACCATCTGCCTCAAGGCGCTGGAGAAGGATCCGGCGAAACGCTACCAGTCGGCGGACGAGATGGCCGACGACCTGGCGGCGTTCAGCCGGGGCGACCCGATCAAGGCGCGGCCGATCAGCGCGATCCAGAAGGTGACCCGCTGGGCGTCGCGCAACAAGGCCCAGGCCGCCCTGGTCGCCGTGGCTTCGCTGTTCCTGCTGGCCTCGCTGGCGGGAAGCGTCGCCATCAACGGCCTCTATGCCGTCGCCGAGAGGCAGCGCAAGGCCCGGGAGGAGCGTCGGGAACGCGACCGCTCCACGGCGCAAAAACTGTTCGACGACGCCCAGCGCGACGCCGCGCAGGCTCGGTGGCCGCAAGCCCGCCAGAACTACGACAACGCGCTCGCGGCCATCCGCAACGACGCCGACCTGGGTGATCTCCGCAAGCAGTTGGAGGATGGCAAGGCCGTCGCCGACGAACACATCGACACCGACGCCCGCCTGCGAACCTTCCGCGAGGAACAGGCGATGGCCATCTATGAGCTGACGAACCAATCGGGACGGTCCGCGCGCGAGGGCAACACCGAGGCGCGCGCCCGGGCGATGAAGGCGCTGGAACAATTCGAGGTGAATCCCGATGCCGGAAAGTTCGAACCCGTGTTCGGTAAGCATTTCTCCGAGAAGGACAAGCCGGAGGTTCGCAAGGGCTGCGCGGAACTGCTCGTGGTGCTCGCCGACACCTGGCTCGACACCGACGGGGAGAAGTCGAAGGCCCTGGTCACGAAGGCGCGTGACGAGGCGCGCCGGCAGGGCTTCGGCCTCGAGAAGGCCTACCTGCTCAAGATGATCCGGTACACCACGGTCGCCGCCATGGGCAAGGACGAGGAGTACATCACCAAGGCCAGCAAGGAGGTCGAGGCGCTCAAGGCCCTCGCGGACAAGGCGGTTCCGCAATCAGCCTACGAATGGTTCCTCGTTGGCGACGAGCAATACAAGGAAAGGAACTACGCCGAGGCCTCGCGTTCATTCCAGCAGGCCATCATGGCGGATCCCGACGACTTCTTCTCGCACTTTTTCCTCGGGCTTTCCCACCTGGCCCGCGACCAGTTCGCCGCCGCGCAGGCCTCGTTCCTGGCGGCGCGCGCCATCCGCCCGGACTTCCGGTACACGAACCTTTTCCTGGGAGTTTGCGCGGGAAAGCTTGGAGACAATGCCGATGCGGAAAAGCTTTTGGATGATTCCGGCTTTTCCGAGGATTCGCGGACGGCTCTTCTGGTGAACCGGGCCGCGGTCCGCTACGACGCGGGAAACCATGAAAAGGCCATCGCCGACCTCGAGGCCGCCCTGAAGCGGCAAAGGTCCTCCACCATACTGGTGAACCTGGGCACGGCGCTGGCGATGGGGGCGAAGGATCCCGCCCGGGCCGAGCCGTTTCTACGCGAGGCGATCCGCCTGGACCCGAACGATGGCAAGGGCAGGCGGGTTCTGGCCAAGATCCTCGCCGACCGCGCCGATTCCGACATGGCCGAGGGCGCGAAGCTCCGGGCCGAGGCGATCCAGCTCCTGAGGAAGGCGGCGCCACATTTGGTCGGAAGCCCGCTGGCTCCGGTCGTCGACCACGAGGAAGGCCTCCTGCTGCTCAAGTCGGGCGACCTGCCCGCCGCGAGGGAGGCAATGGCGCGGGCCACCGCCGGCAATGCCAAGGAAGCCAGGCCTTGGCTCGACCGGGGCCTGGTGCTTTTCGGGATGGCCCTGGAATCGTCGAGGAAACAGGGAAAACCCGATGTCGCCCTCTACAAGGAGGCGGTCGAATGCTTCGATGCCTACCTCATGAGGACATCATCGGTCACCACCGCCGATGTCAGGCCGCTTCGGGGACTCGCCCTCGAGCGCAAGGCGACGGCCCTGACGATTCTCAAGGATGAAAACGGCGCCCTCGCGGCGCAATCCGAGGCCGTGCTCGTCGATCCGGGTCAGTCGAGCCTGCGGCGCATGCGCGGCTGGAACCTCATGAACGGCTGGCGCAGGTTGGCACTGGCCGATTTCGAGGCCGGCCTGCGAACCGACCAGGGCGCCAACCGGGCCGACCTGCTGATGGGCCGGTCGTATGTGCTGGCCCTCGACGGCAAGGTCGAGGAAGCCTTGGGCGCCCTGCCGGAGTACGAAAAAGCCTCG
>JAGWVO010000649.1 GCA_018970845.1 Planctomycetota bacterium | reverse complement strand
GCCGCGAGTCCCAATTTCAGTCTGGAGCCACTCACAGGCCGTGCTATCGGCTCAATCGCCGAGATGCTCATTGCGCTGGCGGCCATTGTGCCCAAAGCGGCGCGACGGTTCATACTTGTTCTCCCGTTGATCCAAAAACACAATGACCTATTCGAGCCGGAATGAGACAGATTGACAACCATTCCGCGCTGATGCTCAAAATTTGCTGAATTTAACGAGTCCAAGGTTAAGGACTTGCTTTGATGAACCTGCGGACTGGCCAAATCGTTTGAAAGGTTAACATGAAACAAATCGACGTTGCCTGCTATTCGCTTTGCCTGCTTTCAATTCTTGCCGGCGCGGGAGTTGTGATCATTTCAATTTGGGGTGGCATCGAACGGGATGTGTGCCTCAAGTTATTGGGTAGCTTCGGTGTCATGGCTACCGCCTGCATCTTAGTTCTTGGGTTGAACAGGCTGGAAAGCCTTCAAACGAACAGCAAAACAAAGGAATAGGCCGTGGAGTTAACCGCCAAGAAGAGCATGCGCCGAGCCAGCATAGGCTCCATTCATGTAGGGGAAATGGAACCGCTTTTCCTCATCTTGGGCCCCTGTGTCCTGGAAACACTTGATGGCGCCTTGGAGATCGCCAGCAAGGTCCGGGAAATCGGCCTGAAACATTCCGTGTCGGTGGTTTTCAAGGCTTCGTTTGACAAGGCGAACCGGACTTCTGGAAAGTCGTATCGCGGCCCGGGTTTGGACCAAGGTCTTGAAATGCTTGCAGAAATCAGGAGACGGACTGGACTGCCAGTCACCACGGATGTCCATGAATGCCACCAAGCGGAAACCGCCGGCAAGATTCTTGACCTCATTCAGATTCCCGCCTTTCTAGCGCGGCAAACGGACCTGGTTTTGACGGCGGCCAAAACCGGAAAGCCGGTGAACATCAAGAAGGGCCAGTTCATGGCACCCTGGGACATGAAAAATGTTGCCGCCAAGGTGCGCGAAACCGGAAACAGCAACCTGCTGCTAACGGAAAGAGGCACCAGTTTTGGCTACAACACATTGGTTAGCGACATGCGAGCTATTCCATGGATGCAAGACATCGGCTCGCCGGTGATCTTTGACGCCACCCACAGCGTTCAGATGCCTGGCGGCGCGGGAGACAGGACTTCCGGAGACCGACGCATGGTTCCGATCCTCGCGGCTTCCGCGATTTCAGCGGGCTGCGATGGACTCTTCCTCGAAACACATCCCGAACCGGACAAAAGCCCAAGCGATGGACCAAACATGGTCCCTTTGGATGAACTTGAGCAGCTGGTTGTCGGCTGCCTCGCCATCAGGAACGCCCTGAAAACCCATCCGCTTCCTTGCCTCCAAGGATCGACAAGGCCGGCAAAATGACCAATTATGAAAATGAAAACGAAACCATGACCAGAACGCCAATCTGGTTGGTGGCCACTGGGCTGGTTCTTTCTCTTACCGTGATTGGTCTTGTTGCTGTCGTATTGATGCGACCTGAAACCAAACTGAAATCTCGGCCGGTTGCGGATGATGCCAATCAAGAAAACCATATGGCCGCCGCGAAGTTGGCGGTCGGAAACCAACGAGACCTAGGATCGTGCCGTCAGGCCATCAGCCATCTCGACAAAGACAGGATGACACGCGCCCGGGAAATCCAACAAAAAGTTCCAAATAGCGAAATACCTGCTTCCATAATGGACCGATTCGCGGATTACCTCAGAAGCGTTACTTCCCCGGGAATGGATGC
>JAGWVO010000648.1 GCA_018970845.1 Planctomycetota bacterium | reverse complement strand
GTCGAGGTCCTCAAGCAGGGCCGAGACGGCGGCATCCACCTGGGGCAGGTAGTTTTCCATTCCCTTTTGCAGGTCCCAGTGGTGGTCCCAGCCGCCGTAGGTGAGGGTCACGAAGGTCGACCCGGCCTCGACGAGCCTCCTGGCCACCAGGGCCGACTGGCCCCAACTGGTGCGGCCGTAACGGTCGCGGAGGCGGACATCCTCACGATCGATCTGGAAGGCGGTGCGCGCCGCGGCTCCGCGGACAAAGTCGATCGCCTGCTGGTCGAACTTGTCCATGGCCCGAACCGTCTCGGAGCGGTCGAGAGCGGCCGACACCTTGTCGAACCGCTGCTGGAGCGAGCGGCGGTCGTCGAGCTTTTCAAGAGACAGCCCGCCGGCCAGGTCGAGGTTCTTCACCGAATAACGGGCTGAGTTGGGATCCCCGCCGGGCATGAACGGATCAAAAGCCTTGCCCAGGAAATGGCCGCCAAAATAGCCGGGCACCAGCCCGATGCTCGAGGCGTTGGGCAGGCCAACATAGGCGGGCATACCCGTCCTGCGAGGGCCGAGCTGCATGCTGGCGATGGCGCCCAGCGACGGGAACTTCGGCGCGTTGTTGGCTCCGCTGACGCCCATGTCCTTGGCGGTGAGGATGCGGTGGCCGCCACCGAAGTGGTCGCCGGTGCCATGATGCAGCGACCTGATGATGCTCATGCGGTGGGCGGTTTTCGCCTGCCTCGGAAACAGTTCCGTCATGTCCATGCCCGGCACATTCGTCCGGATGGGCTTCCAGATGCCCCGGTATTCGGCCGGGGCATCCGGTTTCATGTCGTAGAGGTCCATGTGGCTGGGACCGCCATCCAGCCAGAAAAGGATGACGCTTGTGTCGGAGGCGGAGGAAGAACCCGCCGAACGCGCCCGGGCGATGTCGGCCAGCGAGAACCCCGCCAACCCGGAGGCTCCCAGCTTGAGGAACGACCTTCGGCCCATCGGCCCGGCATGTCCGGATTCACGGTTCAGGCTCAGGGTCAGCATGGCTTGCGCTCCATCATGATCAAGGGCACGGCGGGGGGCCGAGAGCGATGCAAGGCGGGGCAAATATTAAATCCATCTAGAGTCATACCCCCCCCGCGGGCGCGGGGCAAGCGAAAAGCCCGTTTAGCGAACGGGCCAACCCCGAATCAATCGTCCGGGGTGCCGATTTCACCACCCTGAATCGAGCAAAGGCCACGGTAACTCGCAAGGTTGACGCTTTCGCGCACGAAGCGGACGGACGCGTCCGCGAGGGCGAATTGGGCGCCCCCTGTGTGCATCGACCGGAAGGAATAGTTGTTGGGCCAATCAGTGGGAACATAGGGGGAGCCATTGGTTTGCTTGGAGTTCAGGGCGATGCCGCAGGTGCCCACGGCATTGTTGCTGTAAGGCCATGAGGAATGTGTCACGAGGTTGCCGACATCCTCGCCGACCATCATCGTGTTGCTGGTGCCGTCGGTGATGTCGGAGAGTTTCAGCTTGCGCAGGTAATCGGCGCGGAAAAACATGCCGTTGCCATTGTGGATGCCGGCGTGGCTGGTCGTTCCCACAGGCGCCATGCTGGAGGAATAGGGTCCGTTGGGTGTTCCGAAGAGCCAGCGGGCCTCGCCATCGCCCCAGTTGCCGCCCGAGACCCCCTTGTAGCTGGTAAGGCCGATGGTTAGGGGCTCAATGTTCGCCCGCCCCGTGAGCGTGGGCGGGGAGATGTCGCTGGGGCAGCGAAACGACTTGACG
>JAGWVO010000647.1 GCA_018970845.1 Planctomycetota bacterium | reverse complement strand
GCCGCCCGCCTGGCAACCAGGCTCCGCAAGGCGGCCGCGTCCGCCGCCGCGGCCGACTCCATTTCCTTGCGCGCCCGCTCGACCTCGGAAGGCGGCACCAACGGCACCATGTTGGCCGGCTTTTTATGCTCCTCGCCGCCGGGAAACGCCCAGACGGTGCTCTGCAGGATTCCGTAAAGGCCGTAATAATCCTCCATGCCGACCGGTTCATACTTGTGATCGTGGCAGCGGGCGCAACCCAGCGACAGGCCCATCAGGCCGCGGCCGACCGAGTCGATGACGTCGGCGAAATCCAAATGCTGGAAAGCGGGCCCCGGGTTGTAGCCATACCTTTTCCCGATCGCCAGGTAACCGGTGGCCGTGACGGCGTCGGCGTATTCCCCGGGTTTTCCCCGCACGGCAAGGATGTCTCCGGCGATCTGCTCGCGAACGAAGCGGTCAAACGGCATGTCGGCGTTGAAAGCGTTGATGACCCAGTTCCGGTAACGCCAAGCCTCGGGGAGCGGGTAGTCTGATCCGTCGCCCGCCGTGTCCGCGTAACGCGCCACATCCAGCCAATGACGCCCCCACCGCTCCCCGTACCGGGGCGACGCCAGAAGGCGGTCCACCAGCCGCGCGAAGGCGCCCGATGATTCATCCTTCAGGAAGGCATCAATCTCATCCGGAGTGGGAGGCAGTCCGGTGAGGTCGAAAGTGGCCCGGCGGATGAGGGTCCGCTTGTCAGCCGGGGGTGCCGGCCTGGCTCCCGCCCGTTCCATGCGGGCCAGCAGGAACGAATCGATGGGACTCCTCGGCCATGCGCGGTCGATTGTCCCGGGCACGGAAGGCTTGGTGACGGGCCTGAAGGACCAGTGGTTCCGGTCGGCGGGCATGATGGCGGCCGTCCTTGCCGACGAGGCACCCGTGGACTCGGCGGGCCATGGGGCGCCCGCCGCCACCCATTTCGTCATGGCGGCGATGGCCGCGGCCGGCAGTTTTCCCGAGGGGGGCATTTTCACCTCCCCGGCATGGCTCACCGCGGCCAGGAGGGTTCCCTTGGCCGGGTTGCCTGGAATCACCGCGGGCCCGGAGGCGCCTCCCTTGAGCAGGGCCTGTCGGGAATCGAGCCTCAAGTCCCCTTCCTGTTTCCGGGGGCCATGGCATTTTTGGCAGGCTTCCACCAAAACGGGGCGGATTTCCTTTTCAAACAAGGTGTCTTCGCCCGCAGCAAACACCGCGGAAAACATGGTCAACCAGATGGACAAGCCCAAGGGAACGCGCAACATCGCCTGTAAGCTCCCTCGGAGTGTCGGGGAGTCCGCATGAAGATGAGAATCATACTACCATCACGCCGCAAGAGTTGTTGCGGCGGCGCTCACGTCAAGTCGGCCAATTAGGAAGCCACCTAGGCCCAGGATTTGGTTCGGATCATCGATGGGAAGGAGCTTTGTGATTGCCTGAACAGGCGATTGGCTTTGTCGAGCCAGTTCAGGCCGCAAGGATGAAAAAACCGATCTGCCGGGAAACAAACCGTTTCAAAAATCGCCGAGAGCGGCAGCCGAGCGTCTCGCGAACACACCAATGGTTCGGGGAAATTAGCGGTGACAGGACTTGAACCTGTGACCTTGGCCTTATGAAGACCCTGCTCTAACCGCTGAGCTACACCGCCTTGCAAGCCATAATTATAACGCGGCCTTATCAGGCCGACAACCCGCGGTCACGGCACCAGTTCCACCCAGGCGGCAAAACGATTCAGCGGCAACGGAGCCTG
>JAGWVO010000646.1 GCA_018970845.1 Planctomycetota bacterium | reverse complement strand
TTGCCCATAGGCATTGGCAAACCGCCAGCCTCCGAATGCCTCCAAGCCGCCAAATCCGGATCCTATCCGTGTTTCATCTCCGGACAGGAGGAATGAAATCCTCGATCAACCGCACGGAAGACTGGCCACCGTTGGCACTGTCACCCCCCAAAACCAGATCGTAGGAGCCGTCCATTCGCTTGAGATCGGGCAGCAGGGCGCGCGCGATGTCGTCAAACGGTTCCTCCTTGCCGCCTCCGGTCAAACGGACCGTCAGGTGCGGTTCAATCTCAATGCGCCCCGCCGCGGACACGGATATCCGGTAGAAAGCGACAACCTTGGACTTGGCTTCATCAAGCATCGCTGAGAAAAACATTTGGCCATCAGGCGCCGTCCAGAGCGTTTCCGAAGGGCGGGAAAAACCCAAGATTTTGAAGGAAGCACCAGATGGGCGGCGCAAGAGCACGCCGTCGACAAAGCGCCGTTGAGCCACGCTGTAGGCATGGACATGGCCCCCCGATTGCAGCGCCACGAGATATTGCCGGCATGCTGAAAAAGCGATGTTCGCGTCGCTGCCGCCAGCGGGGTTTCTGGGAAGGGCGAAACCAAACCGGTCACGAAGAGACCCGCCCGAGGTGACATCATGAAACATCACCTTGGGATCCAGGTTGGTTGGCTTATCCGTTGGCACTCGCAGGTCGGCCACATATTCGGGCCTGATTTCGCCCGTTGCTGAGAAAATCTCCTGCCTGGCCGGTTTGCCAGCCGCCGAGAACACAACACGGCTCACGGGGGTGTAAAGGCCGTAACACCGGTTCATCACCACGGCGGTCTGGCTGTCACCAAGCTTGGCAGGATCGAACAGTTCAAGCCCCGCCGAGTAGGCGCCACCGCCCCGCCCGGGCCTGCCCCGGCCGATGTCGACCAGTCGGCCATCGAGGGATGGGATCACATGAAGGAAATCCTTGACGGCGTCGCGCTGCCTTCCGTCAATCGGTCGGGGTGACAGTCGCCGGTGGAATGACTCCTGGGAAAATGCCGGAAGCGATCTTCCATTCTCGGCAAACTTCAACCGGGCCATGCCGGTGTAGCCCACGGTGTAAAGCCAGGTCGCCCCGCCATGTTCAATCCAACTCATTCCATAGGGACCCAGGCCGAGCTGAATGGGAAATTCCGCGGAACGATCCTGGCCATGAAGGGGAAGATAAGACCGGTAGACCTTGCGATCGGTTGCCCTGCGGGAAAAATCGAGTCGCGAGAAATAGTAGCTGTATTCGCACACGCCGATCGCGGCGTCCGGCTGACCGGGAATGGCCGTGATGCCGTAGCTGGGTCCTTGTGAAAGGCCAACCAACGAGGCGGCAAGCCGGAAATGGCGCGACGCCTCCTTCCGGATTTTGGCAACAATATCAAAGCGAATGGTCAATTCGCCCGTTGGCGCGTTCGGATAAGTGGTCAAATGCTTGCCTGAGGCGTCAGCAAGGTTGCCGGCGATACCGCCGGGAAGCGTCAGCGCCAACGCCGCCCTCGACATGCGGCACTCCCCGTATCCATAGTCCAAAAACGCCCTGCCTGCTCCGCCGACATTGATGAGCCTTTGGCGCGGCAGGCCGCGCTCGAGAGCCTGACGGGTGGGAGGAAGAATGGTGCCATCAACGGCCTTCGTGTCGGCCAGGTTCTTGATCACCGCGAGGCGGGTCGTGTTTCCCTTGTCATCAAGATCTAGACGGAAGTTGCCAAAGGCAATGCCGGCCCCCGTGGCGATGGGGGATCC
>JAGWVO010000645.1 GCA_018970845.1 Planctomycetota bacterium | reverse complement strand
CATCGACCGCAACCTCAGAAGACCACTGGAAGGAGTCCTTGAAACCGCGAGAAGGTTTGGAAACCACCTTCGGCCGCTCTCCACTGCCGTTCGCACGGGTGACACCACAACCCAGGAGCGTCAGCAACAACTCAGGCGCCCTCCCGATATCCTGATCACCACACCTGAGTCCCTTCATCTCCTACTGACATCCAAGGGAAGCGAATCGCTTGTCACGGTTGAAACCGTGATCGTGGATGAAATTCACAGCCTTTGCGGAAACAAGCGCGGAGTATTCCTTTCATTGCTTCTTGAGCGCCTGGAAGAGTTGGTTGTTCAACAAAACAGTGGTTCCGTCCAAAGGATCGGACTGTCGGCAACGCAAAAACCCCTGGAATTAATTGGCCAATATCTTGGCGGAGGAACCATCGCCCAGGACGGGAGATGGACCCCGCGCCCGGTAAAACTAATCGACGCCGGAATGCAAAAAAAGATCGACATTCGAGTCGTTCATCCCTGCGAGGCATTCGGGCCTTTGCCTGAAAAATCGATCTGGCCATCCATTTACCGACTTCTTCGCGAACAGATCGAAACCCACAGCAGCACGCTGGTGTTCAGCAATGACCGCCGGGCCGCCGAGCGCATCACGGCCGGGATCAACGGCGATGATGAGAAGCCCATGGCCCATGCCCACCACGGAAGCATCTCCCTTGAAAAGAGGCGTGAAACCGAGGAAGCGCTCAAGGAGGGGAGATTGCGTGCCGTGGTGGCCACAGCGTCCCTCGAAATGGGCATCGACATGGGTTCCGTCGACCTCGTCTGCCAGGTGGAATCCCCGGGAAGCGTTTCGAGAAGCATCCAAAGGCTTGGAAGAGCCGGACACGGGGTGGGTCAAATCAGCAAGGGAATCATGATTCCCAAGACATCTCGTGATCTTTCCGAAATGTCGGCGCTTTCAAAAGCCATGCTGGAAGGAGACATCGAGACGACAACAGTGCCGGGATGCTGCCTGGACATTTTGGCTCAGCAGGTTGTCGCCATGGTCGCGATGACTGATTGGCCAGTTGCAAAGCTTCATTCAACAATCCGTCGGGCGTACTCGTACAGGGACCTGACGGCCGGCGCCTTCGACTCGGTCTTGGAGATGCTCAGCGGAAGGTTTCGGCTGACAAGACCAAGTCTCACGAATCAACCGCCAAACCCAACGCCATCAGCCAAGGACTCCCCTGGCAAACCTTCAGCCCTTGAAGCGCTTCAACCAAGAATTGTTTGGGATCGGGTTCACAACCTGCTTCAGGCGCTGCCGGGAACCCGACACCTGGCTCTCACCGGGGGAGGCGCGATTCCGGACACCGGCAACCTCGCGGCCGTCACGCCTGAAGGAACCCGAGTCGGAGAACTGGACGAGGAATTTGTTTTCGAGCGTCGCGTTGGCGACGCTTTCCTGTTGGGGACAACTGTCTGGCGAATTGAATCGATCGAAGCGGATCGAGTCCGGGTTGTGCCCGCGCCGGGAGCCTTGGCTGTCATGCCATTTTGGCGAGGCGAGGGCCCGGGGCGCACGCTTGAACTTGGCAATTCGATGGGGCGAATTCTGAGAGAAATCGTCCAGAAGCTTGAATCGCCTGACCGAATTGATTGGATCAGCAAGACCTGCGGACTCGACCATGCCTCGGCGCGAGACCTGTTCCGCCATGTCTCCCGGCAGCTTCTGATTGCAGGCTGCGTCCCAGACGACCGGACAGTGCTTGTTGAAGCCGCAAGGGATCCTCTTGGGGACTGGCAAATCCTTGTG
>JAGWVO010000644.1 GCA_018970845.1 Planctomycetota bacterium | reverse complement strand
CGCCTCCCAAGGCGTTGTTCGTGGTGGATGGTGCCGGTGGTTTCTTCACCTGCTCCAACGCCTACCTGCGTGGCGCGGCCACCATAGCGCCCGATGTGCAGGTGATTCCACACCTGTGGTCACACGGCTTCCGTCGCTATCTGGCCGACCAAATGGACCAGACGCACGCCCTGCGCAAGGGCCACGACCTTGCCAGCCAGATCACCAACTGGAAGAACGCCCATCCGGGAGGCAAGGCCTGGCTCCTCGGGCACAGCGCCGGTTGCCATGTGGCGATTCATGCCGCCGCGAACCTACCCCCGAATTGCCTTGAAAAAACAGCCTTGCTGGTACCATCCTGTTCGACCAAGGCTGACATCCAGGGGGCCTTGCGCGCCTCACGCCTCGGAGTCCATGTCTGGTACAGCGAGTCCGATTGGCTTGTGCTCGGCATCGTCATGAAAATCTCAGGTTGCGGGGACGACCGCTCGACATCGCAGGCGGCGGGAAGGTTCGGTTTCCAACCCGTTCCGAAAAACCCCGAGGACATCGAGCTCATGCGCAACAGGCTAAGGCAGTATCCCTGGCAGAGGGACCACGCGACTTTGGGCCACAATGGCGGTCATTACGGGCCTTACCGCTCGCCGTTCGCGCAGGTGGTCGTGCTGCCGATCCTGTTTGGCGAAACAATCGACTGACGGTGTGTTTCAATGCGCCTCGCGCACGAGGTTTCGGCTCCAGGCGGGAATTTCCACGACAAGATCGACGGAGCCGTCGGGAACGCATTGGCAGGCCAGCCGCGATTCCATGGTGACGCCGCGCGCCTCATCGAGCATGTCCTGTTCGTCGTCGGTGGCCTTGCTGCAGCTTTCCAATCCCTTGTGCACGATCACATGGCAGGTTGAACAGGCGGCGACGCCACCGCACGCGTGGTCGATCTCGACGCCCGCCCCCTCGGCCAGGTCGAGGATGCTTCCCGGGAGGCCCGTGCGGTTGTAAGGAATCCGGGCAGGATCCACTTCAAACACCGTGCCACAGGGCTTGAATGTCACCTTGAAGCGGCATTTCGCCGGGGGCGCGTCCACCTTTTCGATGTAAGGATTTGTTCCTGCCATGGTGATCTCCTTGGGCTTGGCGTTTCATGGTTTCTTGGCGGGTTCATGCGACAAAAGCCTGATTCGCCAGGCGGCCGGGATTTTCGACGATACCGTCAGCGAGTTTCCATTCACCCGCTCCACCGAACCTTGGGGTTGCGCCTCCAAAAACTCATCGACCGGCAGCAGGTCCTCGTAAACCCGCGACCCATAGTGCATGGGGAGGATCATCCTTCTTGGATTCACCTGCCTGGCGACTTCCCGGGCCTCGGCTCCGTTGATCGTGTAGACGCCGCCCACGGGGATCATCAGGACATCGATATCCTTCAGCGGCCGGGTCTGGGCGGGTGTCAGCACATGGCCCAGGTCGCCCAGGTGGGCGATCCTAAGGCCGTCGATTTCCAGGATCCAGATGGTGTTGATGCCCCGGCGGAGGCCACCCTGATCGTCATGGAAAGAAGGAACGCTCGCGATCCTGACATCCTTGAATTGCTGGTCGATGGGATTGAACGCCACCCGTTGGGCGCTCTCCTTCTGCTCCTTCCATCCCTTGACCACCTCGAACTTGCCAGCGTTGGCGAGGACATCAACCCGGGTGTGGTCGGTATGCGGGTGGCTCAAAAGCACCAGGTCCGCCGACACGGAGTTCTTGCCGAAGTTCTCGATCCCGTGCGGATCAAACACCACCCTGGTTCCCTTGG
>JAGWVO010000643.1 GCA_018970845.1 Planctomycetota bacterium | reverse complement strand
CGGGTCGGCAAACGGTATAGGCGATCCGCTGCACGCGATTCTCGTGCACGGGCCTGCAGGTCGTCGTGGTGACGGGAACCTGGTAGGTCTCCATCACGGG
This sequence comes from Planctomycetota bacterium, assembly GCA_018970845.1. Lineage (GTDB taxonomy): Bacteria > Planctomycetota > Planctomycetia > Gemmatales > Gemmataceae > REEB421. The sequence continues at coordinate 1,678 of JAGWVO010000643.1, read as the reverse complement.
CTTGGCGACCGTATAGACTTGCTGGCGGACATGCTGCTCGTAAACGGGCCGCATGACCGTCTCCCGAACCACCTCGTCGTGGTATTCCACCACCGGGCGGGCCACGGTGTAGCGCTTCTCCACCATGACGGTCTCGCTCACGGGTTTCATGACCGTGAAGCGTTCCTCCCGCATGCTGGTTTCGTAAACAGGCCGGTATGTCATCACCGGCTTTTCCTCGGTGACCACGCGATTGCACACGCGGTAACGCACCGGCGAGCATTGTTCAACCACCGCGCACGAGGGCGGGTAGGAGCAGGCGCCGCAATGCGACGCTTGCGCGGACAGCGGAAATCCAAGGACAAGCAAGGCGGCGCTTGCCAGGATCCGCAACGAACGGATCATCATCATGGTGTCACTCCCGGAGACGACCCGCATGGGCACCGATCCAAACCGGGCCGGGTCTACTCTTCCTTCCTATCTTTCCCTGTCGTGGCCATTGGAAAGTATGCGAGTTGAGTCAATCTGGGAAGTTTTGCTAAAAAGGTGAAGGAAGAGATCGCACGACTGGCCTGCTAGGCACAACCCGTCCAATCGTTAATCCAACGGGTTTTTTCGCGAAATGATCCACCTATCCCCCGTTTTCAATTCAGTTTGCATCGACTAAATCCGATGAGAATAAGTCTTAAGGAGGGAATCGGGCCATGAGTGAATGTGAAACCACCGCGCGCGTGAGGCGCCAGTTGCTGCTGGCCCGGGTTCCTCAAACCGGATACTGGAGGCTTGAGGAAGGGGGCGGGATTCTGGGCCGCGGGGATGACGCTGATATCCAAATCGATGATTCTTCCGTCAGCAGGTATCATTGCCGGTTTGCCGACACGGCGCATGGTTGGCTGGTTGAGGACTTGGCCACCACCAACGGAACCCGCGTCAACGGGGTGCCGGTGCTGCGCGCCTACCTGACATCGGGGGATTGGCTTGAGGTCGGCACCGCGCGGTTGCGCGTGAATGTGGTCGAGGCGCCCGGAAGATCCCTGCTGGAGGCCCTCACGGTGCTTTGGCAAACACGGCAGCCGCTTTCCTTACCGCATCGTCGGGCGGCATGAGCCTGCCAATCCATACAATTTCCAGATGAACCAAGCTGTCCTGCTCGAGCGCGAAGAATACATCGAACAGGCCTACCTCTTTCGTGTCATGCGGGAGCGCATGGCCCAAAACATGCCGGCCCAGGAGGTGTTGGAGCGGGTCGACCAGGAAATCCTGGCTTCCACCCGATTGCCGCTTGCCGTGCAGTTCCTTGCCACCGAGATGAAACACTCGGGTTCCCTGGCTTCCGGATTCACCAAGCTTCCCCATTATTTCACCGGTTTTCAGGCCCATGTCATTGAGTGCTCGGAATCCGAGAGCCTGAGGTTCCAAACGGAAACGGCGCTTCTGCTCCTGGAAAGGGAGGCGGGCTATCGCGCCGGCCAGCCCACGCCGCAGGGGCTTTTCATTTACCAATTCGAGAGCCTTTCGCGCAACAAGCTAGGCTATGACCAGGGGTTGGCGCGGATGGCCCGTGATCCGCTTTACCCCCCGGAATGGCGGCATTTCGTCGATGAGCTGAGGTTCCAGGTCGGTGTGCTTGACTTTGCCGATATCGTTTATGTCCGTTCATCGGCCCACGCCGCCGACCAGCGCCGCCTCGATGCCAACT
>JAGWVO010000642.1 GCA_018970845.1 Planctomycetota bacterium | reverse complement strand
CCTCCGACATTGAGGACATGGGAGCTTCCATTTCCTTCGACCTGAACGGGGCCTCCCTGACGGCGCTTTCGCAGGACAAGGCGAAGGCCCTCGGCCTCATGTTCGCCGCCTTGGACAGGCCTGATTTTCCCGAGGATGCCTTTGAGCAGATGCGCGACGGACAGTTGGCCACCATCCTCAACAACGAGAAGGACGGGACCACCCGGGCCCGCCAGGCGCTTCATGGCGCGGTTTACGGCCGGACACATTACCTCGGCCGGCCCGCGTTCGGGGAAAGGAAATCGGTGGAGAAATTGGAGCGGGATGACTGCGTCGATTTCCATCGTCGCGTCATGACTCCCGACAACCTTGTCGTGGCCGTGGTTGGTGATTTTGACGCCATGGAAATGGAAAAGCTTCTGGTGGAATTGGCAGGCAAGGCCAAGGCACGCAAGGCGCCTCCGCTGCCGGCGTTGCCTCCGATTCCCGCGCCTCGATCTTCGCGGGAATACATTTCAATACCCGGTTCCGCCCAGCTTCAATTCTTCATGGGGCATGCCGGAATCACCCGGGACCACCCCGACTACCACACCTTGCTGGTGATGGACCATGTGCTGGGAACGGGGCCGGGATTCACCGACAGGCTTTCCGCGCGACTGCGGGACCGCGAGGGCTTGGCCTACACCGTCAGGGCGGAAATCTGCTCGTCCGCCGATCTCCTGCCCGGGGTGTTCGCCTGCTACATCGGCACCGACGCCTCCAACCTCGAACGGGTTGAAAAGGAGTTTCGCGAGGAGATCGACCGCCTTCGGAAGGAACAGGCATCCGCGCAGGAGGTGGCCGACGCCAAGAGCTACCTGTTGGGCAACCTTCCATTCAAATACGACGGGCACTCGGCGCTGGCGGACCAACTTCAAGCATATGAGCGTTTTGGCTGGAAATCCGGTCATCTCGACAGCTTCCGCAAGGCCGTCTCCGAAGTCACGCCGGCCATGGTGCTGGAAGCGGCGAAAAAGCATATCAATCCGGAAAAGTTCCACCTTGTCGCCGCCGGGGCCATCGACAAGAAAACCGGCAAGCCGTTGAAGTAGAATTGAATTCAGCCGATTAAACAACCTCGGCAATGTGGCCACTTTTTGCAATAAATCGTCTTCACGTACAATATACTTTCAATAATCCTTATTATTTGGTCTTCCCAATGAAGCAATCACCTAAAACGATTCAGATCTATCTACCTGGAGGCGATCCAAGGGGAATCCGAATAGCCGAGATCACAACGCGGATCGTGCAAGTTATTGAGATCCCCCGAAACTTGCTGGCGGATTTTTTGAAAATGCCTGAAAGCGGTCAGGTAGGCGTTTATTTCCTTCTTGGCGGCGACGAAAGCGCTGGTGGTTCCAAAGTTTATGTGGGGCAAACAGGCGAACTCAAATCCAGATTGGTGAACCACAATCAAAAGAAAGACTTTTGGGGGAAAGTCTTGGTCCTGATTTCCAAAACGAACAGCCTAACCCAAACTCATGCCCTGTATCTGGAATGGCAGTGCATCAAAGCCATCGCCAACGCGAATCGATTTACCTGTGAAAATGGAAACGAAGGAAGTAAACCGCACACACCCGCTCCTCTCGAAGCGGACTGCCATGAGATCTTTGAGACGGGTAGCACTTTGCTGGCAACTTTAGGCTTCCCACTATTTAACGCCGTGGGCTCATCCACTGGCACAAACGTGGATGAAGAACTCTTTTTCTGCAAAGGATCGGAGGCTGATGGCCGTGCAGTTTACACCACTGAAGGATTGAT
>JAGWVO010000095.1 GCA_018970845.1 Planctomycetota bacterium | reverse complement strand
ATTTTTCACCGACAAGCCGATGCCCGCCGGAACAACATGGAAGGTGGCGCTTGAATTCGGGAGGCATTATGTGGCAAGCCTTGGGAAGCTGCGCCTGACGGTGGCGCCGCCGGCTCACAAGGACGCACCCCCGCTGATGCCCGCGGAGGTGGAGCGCGCCTTGTCGTCCAAGGATGCTCCAGCGGGCAAGCCTCTCGATGCGCTGAGGGCCCATTTCGCGGCAACCTGCCCGGAACTGGCCAATGCGCGCAGGGAGATTGATGCCGCGCGCGCCACGGTTCCCAAGGGGCCGTTCACCTTGGTGATGCGCGAGCGACCCGCCGACAATCCCCGGCCCACCATGCGCCGCCACCGTGGCGAGTATCTGGAACCCCGAGAGGTGGTTTCCGCCGGAGTGCCCGGATTCCTGCCAGCCTTGCCCGCGGGTGCGGCTACCAACCGGCTGGAGTTCGCCCGCTGGCTTTTCTCCCCGGAAAACCCTCTCACGGCCCGCGTCGCCGTCAACCGCATGTGGGCCGCCCTGTTCGGCAAGGGAATCGTTTCCACGCCCGCCGACTTCGGTCTGCAGGGGGCCTTTCCGTCGCATCCCGAGTTGCTCGACTGGCTGGCCGTCACCTTCCGCGAGCGGGGCTGGTCGCAGAAGGAGTTGCTTCGCGAGATCGTCACCAGCGCCACTTACCGCCAAGCCTCCGATCCCCGGGCGGACTTGTCCGCCAAGGATCCTTCCAACATTCTGTTGGGCCGGGCCGGGAGGTTCCGCCTGGATGCCGAGATGCTTCGCGACGGCGCACTCAAGGCGGCGGGGCTGCTTTCGGAAAAGTCGGGAGGGCCCGGAGTCTTTCCGCCCCAGCCCGCGAACATCACAACGGAGGGAACCTATGGCCCGCTGGCGTGGAAGGTGAGCGAAGGGGAGGACAGGTACCGCCGCACGATCTACACCTTCACCAAGCGCACGGCTCCTTTCGCCTTTCAGGCCACATTCGACGCGCCCAGCGGCGAGGCTTGCGTGGCGAGGCGCGAGTCCTCGAACACCGCGCTCCAGTCGCTCACGCTGCTCAATGATGCGATGTACCTCGACGCCGCGCGGGCCTTGGGTCGCCTGGGTGCCCGCCAAGCCGATGACTCCGCCGCCATCACCCTCATGTTCCGGCGGGTTCTGGCGCGGCCGCCAACGCCGGCGGATTCGGCTCTTTGCCAGTCGTTTTTACAAGCGGAACAGAAGCGCTTGGCCGCCTCGCCGGCCGATTCCAAGGCCTTGGCCGGGGCGGAGTCCGATGCCCGGAGCGCGGCGCTGGCCAGCCTGGCCCGCGTGCTTCTCAACCTCGACGAGGCGGTGAGCCGACCATGAACCAGCCAGTTCCTTTGCACTCGGGCAGGCGCGCGTTCCTGCGGCAAGGCGTTTTCTCTCTGGCCCCCCTGGCCATGGCCGGACTCGACTCATCAGCGGCCCGCGGCGGGCCACTGGTTCCCAAGCCCCCGATGGCCTCACCCCGGGCCAAGGCGGTGATTCACCTGTTCATGTCCGGTGCGCCCAGCCAGCTCGACCTGTTCGATCCCAAGCCCGAACTCACCCGGCTTGAGGGCAAGCCCCTGCCCCCGTCGGTGATCGGCAACCAGCGATACGCTTTCATCCGTCCCGAGGCGGGGGTTTTGGGCCCGCGATTCAAGTTCCACAGGCATGGTTCCAGCGGCGCTGACATCTCGGAGGCCTTTCCTTACCTGGGTCGAATCGCCGACAGGCTTTGCTTCATCCGGTCGATGAAAACCGAGCAGTTCAACCATGCGCCGGCGCAAACGCTGCTGCAAACCGGTTTCGCCCAGCCGGGCAGGCCCAGTTTCGGCTCGTGGGTGGTGTACGGACTGGGAGCGGAGACCTCCGAATTGCCCGCCTACATGGTGCTGTCCACGGGAGCGGGAATCTCCGGCGGCGCGGCGCTGTGGTCGGCCGGGTTTTTGCCAGGCGAATACGGCGGCACCCGCCTCAGGAACCAGGGTGATCCCATACTGCACCTTTCCAATCCTCCGGGAATCACGCGGGAGGCCCAGAGGGCGGCGCTCGACCTCGCGGCGGGACTCACCAAGCCGCGTCCGGCCGCCGCCGATCCCGAAACCTCGACGCGCCTCGCGGCCGCCGAGATGGCGTTCCGGCTGCAGGCCTCGGCGCCCGGGCTGTTTGATTTGTCCGGCGAAAGCCGGGCCACTCTTGAGCGCTACGGCTGCGATCCGGCCAAGCCGTCGTTCGCCCGGGCCTGCCTTCTGGCGCGCCGGATGGTGGAGCGGGGCGTGCGATTCGTGACAATCTTCCACGAGGGATGGGACGCCCACAGCGATGTCGCCGGCAACCTGCGCCGCAACGCGCAGGCCACCGACCAGGCCAGCGCCGCCCTGGTGGAAGACCTTGCCGGCCGCGGCATGCTCGACGAGACGCTCGTGGCCTGGGGTGGGGAGTTCGGGCGCACGCCGATGGTCGAGACGAATCCCACCCTCGGCCGTTCCCTCGGACGCGACCATCATCCCCAGGCGTTCACGATGTGGCTGGCCGGCGGCGGGGTGAAGCCCGGAATCACCATCGGCCGCACCGATGACCTGGGCTTCCATGTGGTGGAGCGTCCCGTGGAGGTGTACGACCTCCAGGCGACGATGCTGCACCTGCTCGGCCTCGACCACACGCGCCTCACCTTCCACCATGCCGGGCGCGATTTCCGCCTCACCGACATCCATGGCCATGTCGTGCGCGAGGCGCTGGCATGACCACCGTCTCCGGGTCGGCATGGCTGTTGATCATGCTGGTCACGGCGGCCGCCGACGATTTCCACTCCCGCGTCGAACCGGTCCTCAAGCGCCATTGCCTGGGATGCCATTCCCATGCCGCCGGGGCCATGAAGGGCGGCCTCGCCCTCGATAGCCGCTCGGGCTGGGCCCGCGGCGGCGACAGCGGCCCGGCGATCATTCCCGGCAAACCGGCCGAGAGCCTCGTCATTCGCGCGGTGAGGAGGTCGGAGGGTGTCAAGGCGATGCCGCCCAAGGGGGCCATTCCCGAGGCCGACATCGGGATCCTCGAGGATTGGATCCGGCAAGGGGCGGTGGATCCGCGCGTGCTGGCCCCGGCCAAGCCTGTCGATTGGTGGTCGCTCAGGCCGCTGGCGAAGCCTGAGGTCCCTTCGGGCTTCGCTCACCCGGTCGACGCCTTCATCGCCACCCGATTGGCACGATCGGGACTCAAGCCGTCACCCGAGGCGGATCGCGCCACGCTCATTCGACGCCTTCACGCCGACTTGACGGGCTTGCCACCCACCCGGGCGGAAATCGAGGCGTTTGTCGCCGACCCCGATCCGGCGGCTTATGGCAAGCTTGTCGACCGCCTGCTGGCCTCGCCCCGTCACGCGGAGCGCTGGGCCAGGCATTGGCTCGATGTTGTCCATTTCGCCGAAACCCATGGCTACGAGCACGACCTGCCGCGGAACAACGCCTGGCGGTACCGCGATCATGTGATCGAGTCGTTCCATGCCGACAAGCCGTGGGGCCGGTTCATCAGGGAGCAGTTGGCGGCGGACCATTTTTTCCCCGGTGAAATTGAGGCGAGGCGCGCCCTTGGGTTCCTCGGCGCCGGTCCGTTCGACCACAGCGCCTACACCACGGCTCGCGCCACCTTCGAATACCTCGACCGCGACGACCTGGTGAACCAGACGATGACGGCGTTCGCCAGCACCACCGCGAGTTGCGCGCGCTGCCACGCCCATAAGTTCGACCCGATTTCACAGGACGATTACTATTCGCTGCAGGCGGTGTTCGCCGGCGTCGTGGAGGGAGACATTCCGCTCGAGGTGAACGCCGGTGTTGCCAGCATGCGCGTTCGCTGGGCCTCCCTGGCCTCCGCCGCCAAGGCCCGTGACAAGTCCGTGCTTCTTTCACCCGCGAACGAGGCCATGGCCGAGGAGTCCCTCGGCGCGGCAAAGTCGGTCCGCTGGACCGTGCTGGTGCCCGACTCATGGAAGGGAACCGGCGGCACCACGCTGGAACGCCTTCCCGACCAGTCCCTCCTGGCCAAGGGGCCAAGGCTGGAGAAGGACACCTACGAAATCAACTTCATGCTTCCCCCCGGCAAGTTCACGGCCATCAGGCTCGAGGTGCTGGCCCATGAATCGCTGCCCATGCGGGGGCCGGGCCGCTGCGACAATGGCAACCTGCACCTGAGCGAGTTCGAGGCGCGCGTTGTCCATGCGGGCAACCCGGCGGGGGAACCGGTCAAGTTCGCCTCCGCGACCGCTGATTTCGATCAATCGGGATGGGACATCACCCGGGCCATCGACGGCAAGGACCAGACCGCGTGGGGCATCCATCCCGATGTGGGCAGGCCCCATTCAGCCGTGTTCACCCTTGGCAAGCCCATGGAAGGGCGGCCGGGATCCCGCCTTGCCGTGACGCTGAGGCAACTGCATGGCGGCGGCCACCTGATCGGCCGGCCAAGGCTGTCGCTGACAGTCGATGATCCCAAGGGCGCCCTGATCCTTCCGGAGGGGGTGGAGCGGGCGCGTGCCGTGCCCCGCTCGGAGCGTACCGAGGCCCAGCGCCTGGATCTGGCCGCCTTCGCTTTGGAGATCGTCGCCCGCCGTGAGTTGGCCGCCCTTCCGGAATCCGCAAGGGTCTACGCCGCCGGGGCCAAATCCGAGGTGGTTCTCGCCGTGGGATCGGGCAGCGCGCAGGAGACTTCCCGGCCTCGCCAGGTGTTTGTCCTGCGCAGGGGCGACCTCGACAAGCCCGGAGCCGAGGCCATGCCCGGGGCCCTTTCGGCGGTCGCGGCGATTCCGGCCCGATTCGGTATTCCCAAGGAGGCGCCCGAGTCGGCCAGGAGGGCGGCGCTGGCCGATTGGCTCGCCAGCCATTCCAATCCCCTCACATGGAGATCCATCGCCAACCGCGTCTGGCAGCACCATTTCGGCAGGGGCATATGCGACACCCCGGGCGATTTCGGGCGCATGGGTGGCGAACCCAGCCATCCCGAACTGCTCGACTGGCTCGCCTGCCGCTTGCGGGACAACGGAGAGTCGCTCAAGGACTTGCACCGGGTGATCGTCATGAGCGCCGCCTACAGGCAGGTTTCGGCGAACCGTGGCGACGCCGCGGCCATGGACGGCGACAACAGGCTGGTGTGGCGGCAGAACCGGCGCCGCCTGGACGCCGACTCCTACCGGGACGGAGTGCTATCGGTCTCGGGTTGCCTTGACCTGACGATGGGAGGGCCGGGCGCCAGGGAATTCATCGCCGGCCCGCCGGTGCAACTGACTCCAAGGGTCGATTACGGCGCTTTCGACTGGGCCTCCAAGCCGGCGCACCGAAGGGCCATTTACCGTTTCGTGTGGCGTGGCATTCCCGATCCGTTCATGGAGGTGCTCGATTTTCCCGACCTGGGGCTTTTGACACCGGCGCGGGCGTCGTCCTCCTCCGCGCTTCAGGCCCTGGCCCTTTACAACAACAAGTTCACCCTGCATTTCAGCGGGATGCTCGGCAAGTCGATCGACGCGTCGGCCAAGCCCGACAATCAGCGGGCCCGGGAGGCCTGGTCGCGGGTGTTGGGCCGGCTTCCCGACGCGCGAGAAGCCGCGATGGCCGAACAGCATGTCGCGCGCCATGGCACGGCATCGTTGTGCCGGGTGCTCTTCAACTCCCATGAGTTCCTTTTCGTGGAGTGAGCCGATGGGCCAGCTTGATCGCAGGAACCTGCTGGAAGGCATCGCTTCGGGATTCGCCGGCGTGGCCATCTCGGCGATGCTGGCCCGTGATGGCCTGGCGGGGCCTTCGACGGTTCATGGCGGACTGCACCACAGGCCGCGGGCGCGCCGGGTGATCGAATTGTTCATGAACGGCGGCGCCAGCCCGATGGACACCTTCGACCACAAGCCCGCCTTGGAAAAGCTGCATGGCCAGAACCTGGGGCCCAAGGTGAAGCCCGAGGGTTTCACCGCCATGCCCGGGGCGATCATGAAAAGCCCGTTCAGTTTCCGCAGGCACGGGCAATCGGGCCGCTGGGTGAGCGAGGTGTTTCCCGAGCAGGCCCGACTGGTGGACGAGATGGCCTTCCTGATGGCGATGCAGTCCAAGACGAATGTCCATGGGCAGGGCGCCTACCTGATGACGACGGGATTCACCCTTCCGGGGTTTCCCTGCATGGGTTCGTGGATTTCCCATGCTTTGGGGAACATCGCCGACAACCTTCCGACCTTCGTGGTGCTGCCCGACGCCCGTGGCCTGCCCTACAACCAGCAGGGATGCTTTTCCTCGGGGTTCCTTCCCGCCGCGCACCAGGGAATGGTGATCAACGCCGGCGCCGCCCGCCCCGTGCCCGACCTTTTCCCGCCGCCGTCGTTCCCGTTCGCCACCCGGGAGGCGGATGCCGACGGGCTGGCCATGCTGTCGCGGCTGAACCGGGCCCATGCCGAACGCCACCCGGGAGACTCCCGGCTCGCCTCACGGGTGGCTTCGTACGAGTTGGCGGCGCGGATGCAGGCGAGCGCGCCCGAGGCGTTCGACATTTCCCGGGAACCGGCGATGGCTCACAAGGCTTACGGCGTCGGTGAAAAACCCACGGATGATTTCGGCAGGCGCTGCCTCCTGGCCTGCAGGCTGGTGGAGCGGGGCGTGCGGTTCGTCCAGGTGTGGAGCGGGCCGCAGGGCGCGACCAACAACTGGGACAACCACGGAAGCATCGTGAGGGAATTGCCGCCGATGGCCGCCAGCGTCGACCGTCCGATCGCCGCCTTGCTGCGAGACCTTCGGGCCCGCGGACTCGACGAGGACACGCTGGTGGTCTGGACGACCGAGTTCGGCCGCACGCCGTTCGCCCAGGGTTCGACCGGCCGCGACCACAACGGCGGGTCGTTCGTGAGCTGGCTATGGGGTGCCGGCGTCAAGGGCGGCGTGTCCCATGGCGAAAGCGACGAATGGGGCTATCAGGCCGCCGTGGACAAGACCACCGGGCACGACATGCACGCGACCATCCTGCACCTGCTGGGAATCGACCATGAGAAGCTCACGGTGCGCCACAACGGCATCGACCGCAGGCTGACCGATGTCCACGGCAAGGTGATCGAATCAGTCTTGGCGTGAACCCGTCTCATCCGGCCAGGGCGGCGGCGTGATGGGCCGCGCTGGCCCCCAGGCGCTCCAGGTTGTAGCCCCCTTCCAGCAGCGAAACGACCCGCCCGCCGGCGGTGTCGTTCGCCAGGTCGAGAACCCGCCTCGTCAGCTCACCGAATATTTCCGGCTTCAGGCCGATATCCCCCACCGGATCATCGGCGCACGCGTCGAACCCGGCGCTCAGCAGCACCAACTCGGGCTTGAAACGGCGCGCGGCTTCAAGGGCCCTGTCCATCAGTCCCAAATAGGCGGCATGCCCGATTCCCGGATGCGCGGCGAGGTTGAGCGTGGCGCCCGATCCCTTTCCGGCCCCCGTTTCCGACGGATTTCCCGTTCCGGGATAAAAGCCGTTTCCATAGCGGTGGATGCTTATGAAGAACACGGAGGAATCCTCGTAGAAGATGTCCTGCGTGCCGTTGCCATGGTGCACATCCCAGTCGAGGATGAGGACGCGTCCGATGCCGCCAACGGCCTGCGCGTGTCGGGCCGCCACCGCCACGCTGTTGACGATGCAAAACCCCATCGCCTTGGTGGGAGTGGCGTGGTGTCCGGGCGGGCGGATGGCGCAGAAGGCGCGCCTCGAACCGGCGTCGGCCTTGCAAACCGCCTCCACCGCGGCGCATGCGGCGCCGGCGGCCAGAAGCGCGATTTCTGGCGATGCCGGACATACCGGGGTGTCGGCGTCGAGGTGTCCGCCCCCGGACTTGGCCAGGTCCCTTGCCTTGGCGAACATGGCCGGCGCGTGAACCCGAGCGACGGCATCAAGGGTCGCCGGCCTGTATTCCAACGGGCGCAGCTTTTCCGCGATTCCCTTGGCCTCGAGGGCTTTCCAAACCGCCTTCAGCCTGTCGGGCCGTTCGGGGTGTCCGGCGCCGGTGGCATGGTCGAGATGGCGCTTGTCGGTGAGGTACCACATCATGGGAACTCCTGATATATTTTCGGATCTTTCATTGGTGGTTTTATGAGCGCCCGCACAGCCTTCAGGCATTCTTGCAGGCGCGTTTCGATAGGCCCCGAGACCTCGATGAAGCGCCTTCCCGAGCGGGCCAACTCCTCGCGGAAAACCTGGTCCATCCATCCCCTGATCATCTCGCCGTCGCGTGTGCCATCCGCGACGAAGGGGGTGTTGACATCGGTGAGGATGCAAAGGTCGGGGGCTTTTTCGGCGGCGGCGATCGCCTCGACCTCCGCCGACCGGCTTCCCATGTATCGCCTGTGCCATATCGCCGTGGCGAAAGCGTCGGTGTCGCAGACAACGACCTTGTTGCAAATCCTGGCGGCGGCGTCGGCCATGGCCGCCTGGCGCGAGGCGATGGTGACAAACTCGCTGGAACTCCATTCCGACCCGTTGCCCGCCTTGATTTTCTCCTCGGTGTAGGTGCGACCGAATTCTGGCACGGCGATCGTGTCCAGCGACGAGGCGAGCCTTTCCGCCAGGGTGGTTTTGCCCGTCGACTCGGCCCCGAGCAGCACGACCCTGATCGCGTAATGGGCGCGCACGGGAGGTTCGAGGAATTCCCAGCTACCGAGCGGATCGGCCCTCACCATGGTTCCCGAGACGGGAAAGGCGCTCCGGGGTTTGTCCACCTGCACATGCCGGGTGCCGAGGAATCGGCTGTAGGCGTGCCCGTAGTCCTCGGAAGTGTAGACGGCATCGGGGATGAATCCGAGCCACCGCCTGGTGAGGTTGGCCCACAGTTCCGAATCATCAGGATCGTATGTGTCTTCGACCACCATCACTTTCACCGCCGGATGAATCTCGCGGATCCAACCGGCCCTCATGTGAGCGGGAGGGTCCTCGCCCTTCCTGTCGCACACGATCACATGAACCTCGTCGGAGTTCGCGGCCGCCGTGTCGATGAGGTGCTTGTGGCCGCGGTGGGGCGGATAGAACTTCCCGATGACCAGGCCCCTGTCAGGCACTGTTGATACCTCCGCGATCGTTCATGCTGGCGCGCCATTGCAGCCAGCCGGCGACACACATGGCAAGGTACGAGATGTAAAGCGCCGCCAGAAGATAAAGGCCTCTCCAGACGCCCAGGGTAATCGTCAAGACATCAACCACGATCCATACAGGCCAACTTTCGATCCGCTTCCTGTTCAACAGCCACTGCGCGATCAGGCTCAGGGCGGTGATCACCGCGTCAAGCAGCGGGGCTGACCCGTTCAGCAAGGTCAGCAGCCCCCAGAGTGTACCCGTCAGCGGCACCATGCCGATGGTGAGCGCGATGGCCTCGGTGGTCGCGGCATGTCCGATTCCTTGGGCGTCATCGTTCTCCCGCGGTCGGACGGACCAGAGGATCCAGCCATGGAAGTTCATGATGATGAAAACCACTTGAAGGGCGGCCTCGCCGAACAGGCGTTGCTGGCAGAACAGAACGATGAAGCAGGCGCAACTGGCGATGCCGATGGGGAAATTCCAGATATGCCTGACAACCACAAGCCAGACGCATGCAAGCCCCGTGACGAACCCCGCCAACTCCCATGGCGAGGCTTGGGTCACTGCCGAATGAACCAGCTCCAGCGCGGCGACCCACAGGGAATTGGCCGTGCCGGGCGCCGGCGATGGAACCGGAATATCCATGCGTTCAGCCCCGGATCATTGGCCCATGGATCCATGGTAATCGGAAAGCGAGTCGGGAACCTCATTTGCGGCCTTGCTTCTGCCGATGGATGGAGCAATATGAATGAAACTCACGCGTATCTTCAGGATATGGCCCATGCTCAGGATCATCGGTCCTTCCATTCCCTTGTGTGACGGCGTCAGCCGCCGCGAATGGCTGCGCGCCGGCGGGGTGGGGTTGGGCTCGCTTTCGCTTGCCGGATGGCTTCGCGCCAAAGCGGGCGGCGCCTCGGGCAAGGCCAAGTCGGCCATCGTTCTCTTCAACACCGGCGGCATCGCCCACCACGAGACCTGGGATCCCAAGCCGGAGGCGCCCGCCGAAATCCGCGGCGCCTTTGGAACCATCGCCACGCGCACCCCCGGACTTCGCGTGGGTGAACTCATGCCGCTCACCGCGGCCATCACCGACAAGGTGGCTGTGATCCGCTCGATGGTAACGCTTGACAACGCGCATTCCACAAGCGGATACCAGATGCTCACGGGCGTTCCCCATGTGCCCCTCAACCGTGAGAATGCCAAGCCCGGCAAGCCGAACGACTGGCCGTCATTCGCCGCCCTGGTGCAGGCGATCCGTCCTGGTCGCGGCGGACTGCCCGCCGCCATCTCGATGCCCCAGCGCATCGCCAACAACAATGGTCAAGATCCGTGGCCGGGAACCGATGCCGGTTTCCTTGGCCGCAGGAACGACCCATGGTTTCTCGATTGCGATCCATCCGACCCGCATTTTTCGATGCCGGGCGGCGACGCCAAGGGTGGCTTTCATCCGGAAATGCTGGGGCTAAGGCGTTCGCTGCTCGACCAGGTCAATCGCCGGGCCGATGCGATCCTTTCGCCGGCCGCCGGTTCCACCTTCGACATGCACGCCCAACGCGCCCTCGACCTGGTTTCGGGCAGGCAGGCGCGCGTGGCGTTCGACATGGCCCGCGAATCCGACAAGGTCCGCGATCGTTACGGGCGCACCAAATACGGCCAGTGCGTGCTGCTGGCCCGGCGCCTGGTCGAGGCGGGAGTTTCGCTGGTGCAGGTGCAGTGGGCCAACCACGACAAGAACAAGCCCAACGGCGGGGGCTGGGACACCCACGAGAAGCACAATGAATCGATCAAGGGTTGGCTGATTCCGCCAACCGACCTGGCGTTTTCCGCCCTTGTCACCGACCTCGACGAGCGCGGGATGCTCGACGAGACGCTTGTCTGCTGGATTTCCGAGTTCGGCCACACTCCAAGGTTCAACGCCCGCGGGGGCCGGGATCATTGGGGCCGGGTGTTTTCAATCGCCCTGGCCGGGGGCGGGATCAAGGGAGGCACGGTGCTGGGAGCCAGCGACAAGCACGCCGCCGAGGTCGCTCGCGACCCGGTTCGTCCCTGCGACTTCCTGGCGACGGTTTTCCACTGCCTGGGCCACGCGCCGGACACCGAAGTCCGCGACCTGGAGAACCGTCCGCTGCCGATCAGCCGGGGCCGGGTGCTGGGCGAGATCCTGGCCTAAAAGGCTTGGTCAATTACCGACCGCCGGCAACTCCACCACGACCGGCTTGGCGTCGAGTTCCACCCATTCCCGCAATTTCACATGGCT
>JAGWVO010000641.1 GCA_018970845.1 Planctomycetota bacterium | reverse complement strand
AACTGCTGGCCGCTTATCGGTCGCTGGCATCAAGCGCAAGGGCCTTCTACGCATTCGAGTTGGGTCAGCAGTTTGCCCCGTTTGGGCGGATTTACTCGCTTGAGACTTACAAGGCTCTCATGCAGATTCCCAACTGCCTGGGGGCCAAGCATTCCTCGCTCGACCGCGTCCAGGAGTGGCAAAGGCTGGCCCTGCGCGATGCCACCAGGCCCGATTTCCTTGTCCTCACGGGGAACGACCTGGCGATCGACATGGTGATGTACGGCAGCGATTACCTGCTGGGGCTATCCGCCTTCGCTCCCGAGCATTTCGCGATGAGGGACCGTTGGTGGCGCGACCGGGATCCGCGTTTCTTTGCCCTCAACGACCTGCTGCAGTACCTGGGTTCGTTCGGGTTCAGGGATCCCGTGCCGGCGTACAAGCATTCCGCAGCCCAATTCCTCAAGCTCAGGGGGCGCATCGCCTGCGACGAGACTCATCCGAGGTCGGCCGGCAGGCCGGAGGCCGATATCGCGGTGCTGGAACTGATCGCCGGGGAATTGGACAGGTCTTTCCCGCTGGAGGGCGCGCAATGAGTTTCCGTCGCCTCGGAGGGCTTGATGGCCTTGACGAATTCCAAGCCGCTTGCGCCGATGCCGGGGCGCGCCTTCCCATCGACCCCGTCGTGGAACCCTCCGGACCGTTGGCCACGGGCTTCGAGGTTCAGGGCAGGCGGGTGGGCAACCGCTTCGCCATCCTTCCGATGGAAGGATGGGACGGCACCGAACTCGGCGCTCCGACCGACCTGACACGAAGGAGATGGGCGCGCTTTGGCGCGGGAGGCGCCAAGCTCATCTGGGGCGGTGAGGCTTTCGCCGTCAGGCACGACGGGCGGGCGAACCCGAACCAGTTGGTGATCAATGAAACCAATCTCGCTGAAATTGCCGCCTTGCGGCAATTGCTGGTGGATGAACATCTCAAGGCCCGTGGCAACACGGCCGACCTGCTGATTGGAATGCAGCTGACACATTCGGGAAGATGGGCCCGACCCAATCGGAAGGACACCCTGGAACCACTTGTCGCCTACCATCACCCCAACCTCGACGCCAGGCATGCCGATCAACCCGGTCGGGTGCTCACCGACGACGAGATCGATTTCCTGGTGGACGACTTTGTCCGCGCGGGCGTCCTCGCCGCCAAGGCCGGCTTCGATTTCGTCGACATCAAGCATTGCCATGGCTACCTCGGGCATGAGTTGCTCAGCGCCATCGGCAGGCCCGGCAAGTATGGCGGCAGCCTCGAGAACAGGGCCCGCTTCCTTGTGGCGGTCGCGGAGGGCCTCAGGGCCGAGGTTCCCGGCCTGCTGCTGGGAATGCGGCTGAGCATTTACGACTCCGTCCCCTTCCGCAAAGGCGCCGATGGCACCGGCGTGCCCGAACCACATTCCGGCGCCTCGTACGGCTTCGCCTTCGGTGGCGACGGCACGGGCACGGGCTTCGCGCTTGAGGAACCCGCCGCCTTTCTCCGCATGGCCCGCGACTGTGGCGTCTCGATGATATGCACCACCGCCGGAAGCCCGTATTACTCGCCCCATTTGCAGAGGCCGGCGGCCGTCCCGCCCAGCGACGGATATCTTCCGCCGGAGGATCCCCTCGCGGGCGTGGCCCGGCAGGTCGAGGCGACCGCGTGGCTCAAGTCCCATGTTCCGGGATTGGCATGGGTCGGATCAGGCTACACCTACCTGCAGGAGTGGCTGGGCCTGGTGGGGCAGGGGGCGGTGAGGCGAGGCATGGTTGACTCGGTCGGCCTCGGGCGGATG
>JAGWVO010000094.1 GCA_018970845.1 Planctomycetota bacterium | reverse complement strand
TTTCCGTCAATGCCGCCGTCGATGGAATCCACACCCTTCAGGTGGCCGACCGGTTCTCCCATGGGAGCGACAGGCATCGCTATGTGCTCACGGTCCGCCCGCCCGATCCCGAGTTCGACCTCAGCGTGGCCGCCGACGCCCTCGTGTTGCCCGCGGGCAAGCCTGCGGAACTGGCCGTGAAGGTCACAAGGCGCGGCAAGGGCCCGGTGGGGCCCATCACCATAGGCGTCGAGGGACTTCCGCCAGGCGTGAAGGCGCCTGAGGTGGTATCCGATGCCAAGGGCGCCACTGCGGCGGCCGTCACCCTCAAGCTTGAGGGCGACGGCAAGGCGTGGTCGGGGCCCGTCCGCGTCGTTGGCCGCTCCAGGGAACCGGTCATGGCGGAAGTGGCGGCTCTCGTACCCGCCCGCATGGGCATCTCGCTCGAGACGGTCTGGCTCACCATTTCCGGTAAATAACGATATTGTTAATCCTCGGCCTTGGCCTTGGCGTCCCGTATGGCAATCGGATGCCGCTCGGGGTCGGTGGCGTTGAGCTCGAGTATGCCCTCGACAATGAGCAGGCGCCTCGTGGGCGCGAGAACCTCGCCATCGGCAAGGTCGACGAGCACCTGTCCTGACAGGTCGGGCCGCTCGCACCACCAGCATCCAAACGGCTGTTCCACCAGCAGGAAGGGCGCCTCGCCCGGTTCGTCGCCGAGGAACTGGCCATGGCCCGACATCCGGATCCTCTTGCCGTGGAGGCCCTTGAGGGCCCCGGGAAACTGGAACCCCCTGGCTCCCGGCCTGCTGGCTGTGGGAACCGACCATGGCACGGGCTGGACGCCGCCCTCGGGAGGAGGCAGTTCCACCTCGACGGCCGGTGGGGCCAGCGGCCGGTAGGATCGCGCGCGGGGAGGCGAGGAATGCTCGGCATGGCGACCCGCCGCAATCTCCAGCCTCAGGCGCAGCGTGGCCGCGTCGCGGGCGCCCAGCTCACCCATGGCCGTTTCCAACAGCCGCGTCGCGGAGGCCTTGTCACCCGCCGCGAGCGCCACCTTGGCGGCTTCGGCCATCAGCCTGCCGTCGGCGGGAAAACTGAGCATCAATTCCTGCAATGTGGCGGGATCGGAGAAGGCCGGCGGCGAGTTCGCCAGCCGGCCGCGCGCCAACGCGAGGTGCGCCGACTCCACCCGGCGCCAAGGTTCAGGGACCAGCGGGCGCGCCGCCAACAGCACCTTTTCGGCTCCGGCATAGTCGCCAAGCACGGTCATCGCCGTGGCCAGGTGCGCCATCAGGGCCGGATGGTCAGGGTGCCTCGCGTTGGCTCCGCGCAGGAAGGCGAGCGCCTGTTCTGGCCTGCCCAGGCGCACCAGCAGGCCGCCCCGCGTGGCGTCGTCATCGGGAGAGGGTTTGTCTGTTTTTTCCAGCCGGGACAACGCCCTCAGGTAGGCGGCGCGGGGTCCGTTGTTGGTTGCCGCCGGGTTGCCGGCCAACCGCAGCGACTGCAGGTCGAGGGCCACGCCCCGCCATGAGGCGGGGAGAGGTTCCAGCACTTCCATGGGAAGGTGGAGCGCCGCGGGGGCGCCGAGGGCGCAAGCAAGCCAAATGGCACAAGCCAGCGATCGCATGAAACCAGAATAACCGGCACAACCCAAAACACGGGCGGGAGTCATGGGCTAGCTGGTGGAAAAACGACTCAAGACCGCTGGAACACAATATCCAAAAACCCCAGAATTCCTATGTTGGCCATATTGTTGATTGGTGCTGAATGGAAGACCTGGCGCTTTTTGACGAGTTCCGCTCCGAGGCCAGGGAACACCTGGCCCGGTTCAGCGAGGGCTTGGTCAGGCTTGAGCGTCAGGAAGGACCGGCCCGGGGCGAGGAATTGAACCGCCTGTTCCGCGCGCTGCATTCCATCAAGGGAGGTGCCGCTTACCTTGGCCTCAAGGGGGTGGAAGAGCTTTCCCACGCGGCCGAGTCGGTGCTTGACAAGCTTCGGAAGGGAACCCTCGAGGTTGCTCCGAACCTGATCGACCTGCTCCTTCAGGCCGGCGACTGCCTGGGACGCATGGTGGAAAATCCGGAAGCGTCGCAATCCTCCGAGGCGGGGCCGATCGCGGCCCGGTTGGCATCGGCGGCTTCGGGGACATCCTCCACCGCGACCATGATTGCCGAACACACGCTGCCCCCCATCCAGCCCCCCGACCATGGAAGCGCGGGCGCCTTGCCCGCCGACCCTGAACGCGACCGGACGATCCGCATATCGGTTGAGGTCGCCGACAGGCTGATGAGGCTGGCCAGCGAACTCGTGCTGGTCCGCAACCAGGCGCTCAAGAAGTTCGAGCCGCGCGATTCCTCCGAGCGGGAACTGGTTCAGCGCCTGAATTTGGTCACGAGCGAGATCCAGAGGTCGGTGACGGAGACACGGATGCAGCCCGTGGGAAACCTGTTCCAGAGGTTTCCCCGCGTGGCGCGCGACATCGCCCGGCAGTTGGGAAAGTCGATCGACCTGGCGATATCCGGAACCGAGGTGGAACTCGACAAGGGCGTGATCGAGAAGCTGGCCGATCCGCTGACTCACCTGATCCGCAACGCGTGCGACCACGGTATTGAATACCCGGCCGACCGCCTGAAGGCGGGGAAGCCGGCGACGGGCTCGATCCGCCTCGAGGCTCACCATGAGGGCAGCCAGATCCATGTCGTGGTGAGGGATGACGGCGCGGGGATCGAGCCGGCGCGCGTGGCGCGCAAGGCGGTGGAACGGGGATTGCTCAGCCGCGAGGAGTCGGCCGGCATGACCCCGTCGCAGCTTCAGATGCTCGTGCTGAAGCCGGGTTTTTCCACCGCGGAAAAGGTGACCGACCTCTCCGGCCGCGGGGTGGGCCTCGATGTCGTGCAGGCCAACCTGGCCGCCATCGGCGGCAACCTCAAAATTGATTCCGTGCCAGGCCGTGGCACGGTATTCCACCTGAGGCTCCCGCTTACCCTGGCCATCATTCCATGCATGGTCGTGGAGGCCGGCGGCCACCGCCTCTGCGTGCCCCAGCGCGACCTCGAGGAACTGGTGCTGCTTGACGGCGACTCCCGCCAGGGGGTTGAGGTCTCGCACGACAGGCTGGTCTACCGCCTTCGCGACCAACTCGTGCCGGTGGTGCGCCTGGGAGAATGGCTCGGGGCGGCGGCGCCCGCGGATGGGGAACCGCGGTTCCTGGCCGTGGTCCGCGCCGGTTCGGGACGATTGGGCGTGGTGATCGACAGCGTCCGCAATCCCGAGGAGATCGTCGTCAAGCCGCTTCACCCGGCCCTGAAGCCGATCGGGCTGTTTTCCGGAGCCACCGTGCTGGGCGACGGGCTTGTCTCCTTGATCCTCGACATGGACGGACTGGCTCGCCGGTCGGGCGCCACCCCCGTTCCACCGGTGGCGGCGTCGGAGACGGCGGCCGATGCCGCCAGGAAACTCCACCTGGTGTTCGAGGACCACGCGGGGGGTCGCTTCAGCGCGCCGCTCGAGTCGATCAGGAAGGTCGTGAGGTTTTGCGCCGGCCAGGCGACACTGGTGGGCGGCCGCGCCTCGCTCAGCCACGCCGAGGGAATCAGCCCGATGGTCGGCCTGGCCGAGGTCGTTCCCGGGCTGCCCCGCGATGAAAATCCCGACTCAGGCTATCTGCTATTACCCAAGGGGAAATTCCCGCGCAACGCCGGCTTCGTCGTGGCCGACATCATCGACACGGTCGAGGAACCCCGCCTGAGGCAGGCGCCGCCCCTGAAGGGCCCCGGCGTGACGGGCGCCGCCGAGATCAGGGTGCGGTCCGAACAGGCTGGCAAGCTCACCCTCATGCTGGATCCGCTGGCCCTGGCCGATGCCTGGGAGGGCGCGGCATGAGCGAAATGGGTTCCCATGCCTGCTCCTTCCGCCTCGACGGCAGGCTATACGGTTTCGACCTGGCCGGGGTGCGCGAGGTGCATCCCTACTCGCCGTGGGTTCCCGTGCCCTTGGCCCATCGCGGCATCCATGGCCTGGTGAACCTCCGCGGCCGGATCCACCTGATCCTGAACATCCGGGCCCTGTTGGGACTTCCTGAAAAGGCCCCATCCGAATCCGACCTGCTGATCCTGTTCAACGAAACGGCGGGGCCTTCGTTCGGAGTCGTGGTCGACGAGATCGGCGGCATCCTGCCGCTTTCAGGCCCGTCCCTCAATTCGGCCGGGCCGCTGGTGGCCTCGGTGATGGCCGCCAAGGACGGCATGCTGACCCTGGTGCGCGCGGAAGCCATGATTTCCGCCGTTTCCCAACGCGAACCTGATGGTGGAGAGAAGTCATGAAGAACCTGTCGATGGCCTGGAAGCTGGCGGTGCTGGTCTCGATGCTGCTGCTCATCACGATCGTGGTGGCGGGCGTTGGCGCCTTCAAGCTTTCGCTGTTCAACTCGAGGACCCGGCAGATGGTGGATGTCACCTCCAAGGCGCTGGAACACGCCTTCAAGGTGAGGAACCGGATCCTGCAGGTGATCAGGCATGAGAAGTCATCGGTGCTGACGCAGGACGATGGCGAATCGGCGCGGTTCGCCGACTTGGCCAGGGGTCAAATCAAGGAAGCCAACGATTTCAGGGCCAGCCTCGCCCAGGTGCTCGACAAGGCTTCCTACGCGCAGGAACGCTCCCAGCTTGACGACTTCAACCGGCATTGGGACGAGTTCCGCCGCGTCCAGGAAAAGCTGCTGGCCATCGCGGTGCTGAACTCGAACATCAAGGCGTGGAAGATCATCGAGGGAGACCTCGCCAGGAACCTCGAGGAGATCGGGGCCTTCTGCCGCGACCAGCAAAAGTCGGCGGAAGCCGATGGCAGGGCCTCCGACCTGGCCAAGGACGCCTCCAAGGGACTCAAGGCCCTCCGCCGGCACCAGGCCGCGTCCCGCCTGCAGGATGCCACGGACAAGCTTCGGCTGATCCTGGTTTCGCACAACCTGGCGACGGATGATCAGGAGATGAACAACCTTGACAGGGATGTCCACGAACTCCAGGGCCGGATTTCCAAGTCGATCGACGAGGTGGCGGAGTTGGCCGAGGACAAGGATCGGGCCGACATTGGCAGGGCGCGTGAGAAAAGCCGGATCGCCCAGGGGTTGGCCGACGAGGTGCGGAGATTGTCCCATGCCAATTCAATGGCGCTGTCTTCGTCGTTGAGCCTGGGCGAGGCCACGCGCGCCGCCAACGCCTGCGATGAACAGATGGGCGGCCTCATCGACAGCCTTGGTAAGCGCCTCGAAGCCGACAAGGCCGAGGTGGACGATTCCTACCGGACGGCGCTGATCGGCATCGGCGCCGTCACCGTCGCGGGCATTGTCATCGGCATCGGGCTTGGGCTGGGGATCGAAAGGGGCATTGGCAATCCTTTGAAGATGGTGCTGGCGAACCTGCAGCGGATGGCGGCTGGCGACCTCACCCAAAGGCTCAACCTCGACCGCCGCGACGAGATCGGCGAGATGACCCGGGCGCTCGACGGCGTCAGCGACCATCTGGCGGGTCTCATGGGCAAGGTCGCATCGGTCGCCGAAAACCTGGCCCGTTCCTCCGGGCAACTCCAGAAATTGGCGGGCGACATGATGGCCCAAAGCGAGGAGACCACGACGCAAGCCTCGACGGTTGCCGCGGGCACCGAGGAGATGACGGCCACGATCCAGTCGATGGCCGGCGCCTCGGAACAGCTCAACATGAATGTCACCTCGGTCTCGAGCGCCAGCGAGGAGATCAGCGTGAATGTGAAGGGCATTTCCGATGCCGCCGAGGGCGCGAGCCAAACCGTGGCTTCCCTTGCGAAGTCGATCGAGGAGATCAACCAGTCGCTCCAACTTGTGGCGCGGGAAGCTCGCGAGGGATCGGAAATGACCGAGAAGGCGAGAACCATGGTGGAGTCGGCGAACCAGACGCTGACGGCGCTCGACCATGCCGCCGACGAGATCACCAAGGTCACCGACACGATCAAGGGGTTCGCCCTGCAGACGAACCTTCTGGCGCTCAACGCCACCATCGAGGCGACGGCGGCGGGCGAAGCGGGCAAGGGTTTCGCCGTGGTCGCCGCGGAGATCAAGGAGCTGGCCCAGCAATCGGCGCGCAGCGCCAACGAGATCGCGACGCGCATCGACGATGTGAGGCGCGGTTCCCGCCAGGCGGTTTCGTCGATGGGCGGGGTGATCGTGAAGATCGGCGAGGTGAGCACCTCGGCGGGGCGGATATCCGGCTCGGTGGCCAGCCAGACGGAAACGGCCGCCGGCATCAAGAGGCATGTGGGCGAGGCGAACCAGAATGTCTCGCGGATCGCCACGGCCATCCGCGAGGTGGCGCGCGGCGCCAACGACACGGCCCGCAACACCAGCGAGGCCGCCGCCGGAACCCGGAACCTTTCGCAGGGCGCCGCCGAGGCGGCGCGCGTGGTCCAAACGATCGCCACCAACATCCACGGCGTCAGCGAAGCCAGCCGGTTGGGCGCCCGGAGCGCCACGGCGGTTCACGCCAGCAGCGCCGAACTGGGCGAACTGGCCGAGGCGATGAGGCAGGCGGTCCGCCAGTTCAAGCTCACCTGAAAGGCCCTCCTGCCGCTACCATGACGCCATGGCCGAACCCCTGCGCGTCCTGATCGTCGACGATTCCCGGATCTTCCGCGCCGCTTTGGCGGACGCGTTCCAATCCGTTGCCGGGGCCCGCGTCGTCGAGTCGGTGTTCTCGGGTGAGAAGGCGCTGCAGGTGTTGGCCGACCGTCCGGTCGATTTGGTCACCCTCGACTTGGAAATGCCGGGCATGGATGGGATGGCGACCCTTCAGGCCATAGCGCGGTTCAACCGCGACCGGCCCGATCGTTTGCCCGTGGGCGTGGTGATGATCAGTTCGCACACGACCCAGGGCGCCAAGGCGACGATCGACGCGCTCAAGGGGGGGGCGTTCGACTTCATTCCCAAGCCGTCGGGCGCCGACCTCGCCTCCAACAAGGCGCGCCTGGTGGCCGAACTGGCTGAAAAAGTTTCGGCGTTCCAAACCCATCGCACCAACCGCCTGCTCCGGATGGGCTTTTCCGGCAAGGAACCTGGCGGTTCGTCCGGAGCCCTGCCAGCCGTTGCCAAGCCCCCCGAGCGCCCGACGCGGGCGGCGGAGGCCGGCCTGGCGATTGTCGGCGTGGGGGTATCCACCGGGGGCCCGCGCGCCTTGGGCACCTTCCTGCCGCTGCTGGCGGCCAGGGTGGCCTGCCCGATCCTCATTGTCCAGCACATGCCCAAGGGGTTCACCGCCTCGCTAGCCGAAAGCCTCGGCCGTCAGGTTTCGGTGAGCGTCGCCGAGGCCGCCGACGGCGAGGAACTGATCGGCCCGATGGTTCGCGTGGCGCCGGGAGGCCGTCATCTGGCGGTGGCGCGCAAGCCCAATGGCGCCCTGATGGCCTGCCTCAACGAGGAGGCTCCCGAGTGCGGATGCCGGCCGGCGGCCAATGTGCTGTTCAGGTCGATGGCGATGGCCTGCGGGGCGCAGTCGGCCGTGTTGGTGCTCACGGGCATGGGCCAGGATGGAACCGAGGGCGCCATGGCCATCAGGCGCGCCGGCGGCCTCGTGCTGGCCCAGGACGAGGCCACAAGCGTCGTCTGGGGAATGCCCGGAAGCATCGTGGCCGCCGGACTGGCCGACGCGGTCGCCCCCCTCGAGGAACTACCAGGAGCCTTGGCTGAACTCTCCCGAGCCGGCAGAAGGACCCAGCCATGAGCCAGGCGAGGCCCCTTTCAAGGGAAACGCAAGCCGACATATCCCGCTGGATCACGCGTGAATGCGGGGTGGTGCTGGGGCCGGACAAGGCCTACCTGCTGGAGCATCGCCTGTCGGGACTGCTCAAGGACTTTTCCCTGCCAAGCTACGAGGCGCTTCGCGACCGCCTTCAGGACGGGCGCCTGGCGGGCGTGGCCGAGCGGGTGGTGGAGGCGATCGTCACCCACGAGACATCGTTCTTCCGCGACCGGCACCCGTTCGAGGCGCTGCGCGCCGCCATGCTTCCCGCTGCCCGGCAAAGGTGGCTGGCCGACCGCGCCGCCAGCCTGCTACCACCACGGCCGATCCGCATCTGGTCGGCGGCCTGTTCCACCGGGCAGGAACCGGTGTCGCTGGCCATCAGCGCTCTGGAGTGGTTGAGGTCGGGGGCCGCCGCCGACCTCAGGCCCACCGACTTCGTGATCGTGGCGACGGACATCAGCGCCCGAATCCTCAAGATGGCGCGCGAGGGCCGCTACAGCGCGGCGGAACTCGAGCGGGGCATGCCGGCGGACCTTCGGTCGCGCTACTTCACCGTGGATGGACCAGCCTGGGCCGTATCGACCGAGGTCGCCCGCATGATCGATTACCGCCGAGTCAACTTCGCCGATGCGGCGCCGGCTTCCGTGGGCCTGTTCGACATCATCTTCTGCCGCAATGTGCTCATCTACTTCGATGAGGCGCTCAAGAAGCGCGTGGTGGAGGAATTCTGGCGATCGCTTCCGCCGGGAGGGTTGCTGGTTCTAGGCAGCGCCGAAAGCCTGTACGGCATCAGCGATCGTTTCCAGCCGGTCACGATGGCGGGATCTCCCGCCTACCAGCGCCTTTGATGGTTCCACATGGAACCTCTTCCCCCGTTGTTCCTCGTGGAACATCCCACAGGTCTTGCCCCGGCGACCCCTTTCGCCGTATGCACCGATCCCATGTCCTTCCGGAGCGGAAGGCGATGGAGAGCATGGTCATGGAACGAGCGGCGGGCCGGTCGGTGATGGGAAAGGGACTGGATGCGATCCTTGGCGATGGCGCCGGGTCGGGAACGGGAGGCTCCACCGTGGCGATCGCGGTGATCGACCAGAATCCCAACCAGCCCCGCAAGCATTTCGACCCCGAGCAGCTTGAGAGCCTGAGGGAAACCATCAAGACCCACGGCGTGCTTCAGCCGTTGGTGGTGCGTCCGCGCGGCGACCGCTACGAACTCATCGCTGGCGAGCGCCGCCTGCGCGCCGCCATCGACGCCGGGCTGGCCGAGGTGCCCGTGCGGGTGGTTGACTTCGACGACCAGCAGGTGATGGAGGCGGCGCTGGTGGAGAACATCCAGCGCGCCGACCTCAACCCCATCGAGAAGGCGCTGGGCTTCAAGGACTATCTCGATCGCTTCCAGATGACGCACGAGCAGTTGGCCACACGCCTGGGTTTGGCCCGGCCGACCATCAGCAACATCGTGGGCCTGCTCGACCTGCCGCAGGCGGTTCAGGATGCCGTGCGCGGCGGGCAAATTTCGATGGGCCATGCCAAGGTGATCAAGGGCGTGCCGGGCGCCGAGGCCCAAGTGACCTTGTGCCGGCAGATTGTGTCGATGGGCCTGTCGGTGCATGCCACGGAGCAGTTGGCCCGGCAGGCGGCGGCTCCCGCTCCGGAACCGGTCGTCCGTGGCGCCACCGAGCCCAAGGTGGAGAAAACCGAGCATGTGCTGGGCATCGAGCGCGAGTTGGCCGGCAAGCTGTCGCTGAAGGTGGATATCCGCCTCAAGGGTGCCGAGAAGGGCGCGCTGGTGGTGGCCTTTGATTCCACCGAGGAGTTCGAAAGGATCATCTCGCTGCTGCGCGCCGCCTGACAACGGGAAGCAACAAGGCCAGCGTTGGGCGTGACAAATCTTCTTGGCGAGCGTGGGGCGTGAGCCCCATGAGGATGAATAAGAACTCTCATGGGGCTCATGCCCCACTCCCGGCCATTAACTCATTCCACTGGCGTGAATGGGAGTCGTTTTAGGCGTGGTACGGTGGGAACCGAGGCCCGTCAGGGCCCGGGTCGAAAGGACGAATCGGATAAAACTCGGCGCCTGACGGACCTCGGCTCACTTCCATGAATTGATCCCCAAATCGGCTCAATGAAAATGCCAAACGATTAGCAAAAAATAAAAAAACATTGTTCATCAAAAAAAGTGTTGCCATTGCGTAAAAGTTTTGTTGAATATTTTTCACTGATTCATGGGACTGTCGCCTACACCCCGGAATCAGTCAGCGCCCTGACTCCCGAATCGTCCGGGGAAGTTCGGATGAAGCGTTTTTCATGGCTTGGGATTTTTTCCCGCTTGGGATCGGTGTTGCGTCCGTTCCGATCCGTTCGTCGTGCCCGTCTGGGCCGCGCCCAATTGAACATCGAGGCGCTCGAAGGCCGACTCGTGCCCGCCGCGGTGGCTCCCGGTGCCGTGTGGTACGACGGTTACGACGACGCCCAGGGGCAAAGACTGGGTGTCACCGTTACCCTGAAAAACGAAGGTTCCACCTGGCTCGAAGTGGGCGGTGGCGGTGGCGCCGTTACGGTTGCCCCAGGCACTCCTCCTTCAGGATCCGGCGGATCCAGCTCGTCCTTGTCAGTGGAATTGTCTCCCGATGGTGGCAACGGAACGGGGGGTTCTTCTGTTCCCGTGGTTCCGGCCTATGCGTTTTCCGTGACGGGCCTGCAGGGAGATGGCAGTGGCGATGTCACTTGGTCGGGCGCCGCGGAAAGCCTCTACATCACTGCCACCGGTGATGTTTCCAGCCTGGCGATCAGTGGCGATCTGTTCGTGCGGGCCGGGTGGACCATCGGAGATTTATCCGCGCGAACGGTGTCCGCGCGGGCCGGGCAATCGATCGGTAATGTGAATGCCTCGGACGATGTGGGCGAGCTTTCTGCCGGCACGACCATCGGCATGGTGACGGCCACCGATGCCATTGGCGTGGTGATGGCTGGCACCTCGGTGGCGGATGTATCGGCCGGGGGCAACATCACCAGCATTTCGGCGGGTACCAACACCAAGGCGGTGAATGCCGGTGGTTGGCTGGGGTCGGTGATTGCCGGCCTGGATGTTGGCGGGACCGTGAGTGCCGGTCTGTGGATTGGCGGAGCATATCTTCCCGATGCGGGACCGGATGACAATCAGGCTTGGCAGTATGTCACCTATGGGGGTGGTGTCAGCGCCGGCCGGGATGTCACCAGCGCGGTATCCGCCAGCAGGGGCATCGTCGGGGTCAAGGCTGGCCGGAATGTCGTGGGTTCCATTTCTGCGAGCGGCGGCGATATATGGTGGGTGACCGCGGGAGGCGGAGGAGTCCAGACCCCAGCCACCAATCCGGATCCGTCGCTTAACGCGGAGTCCGGCGGGTGGACGCCCTACGCTCCGGGAAACATCTCGGGAAATGTGCAAGCCTCGCGGGATATCCATGCCATTTCCGCGACGGGAGATGTGCAGGGAAATGTCTCGGCACAAGGTG
The DNA here is from genome assembly GCA_018970845.1 of Planctomycetota bacterium. GTDB lineage: Bacteria > Planctomycetota > Planctomycetia > Gemmatales > Gemmataceae > REEB421. The sequence goes on along the minus strand of JAGWVO010000094.1, from coordinate 136 downwards.
GCTTCGTTCGCGGAGTGAACGCCGGCGGGCAGATCACCGGGAATGTTTCCGCCGGCACGGATGTGGGCGGATTCCAGCTTCGGCAACTGGACGACGCGTGGCATCCTTTCGATTGGTGGATGTACTTCAATGGATC
>JAGWVO010000640.1 GCA_018970845.1 Planctomycetota bacterium | reverse complement strand
TGGATGCCATTAGTCGAATCGGGCGCCAACTCAATTGCCCAAGAAGAATCCTTATCCACCAAGGAAGAAATGGGGGAGAATGAGGATGCCCCGAGCGATGAAGTTGAACAAATGCTTCACAATCTCAGGCCTTTGGAAAGGGAGGCTGTTCGACTTCACCACCTGGAAGGCTGTTCGCACGAGGATGTGGCCCGGCAATTGAAAATTCCGCTTCAGAGCGTGGCCAAGGTTCTTGGAAGGGCCAGAAGAAAAATCCAAGCCGGAAACAATGATCAACAACAATATTAACTACTCAATCGGCGGTCGAAAGAATCTTGCAAACCCTCGCTTCCACAGAATCGCTTCCGGCATTGATTGACCAAATTTCCTTGGCCTTCGCTCTGTTGCCAGCGTTGGAAAGGGCTTCCCCGTGCAATCGTGCCAAGAGGGCTCGAGCAGGAGGAAGAAAATGACTTTCAGTAGCCAGTTGGGCCCAACCGTCTGCAGCGGAACGCCAAGCTCGCATCACATCCGATTGACTGGTTCCGACGGACTTTTTGGCCAACTTCCTCTCGAGTTGAGACGCCTGCTCATGCTTTGCCAGGACGAGAGCCACTTGTATTTCCTCCAACCGCGAATTCGCCGCTGGAACAAGGACCGTCATGAGCATGGGGCCTGATCGCTCCCACAATGCCTTGATTGAATCCTCGGTTATCTGGTTTCCCGGGTTTCTTGCCAAATTGGCGTAATCGGTGTTGGCCTGTTCAATCCATTGTCTCAGGAAGGCTTTTTCTTCCGCATTGAACATCTTTCCCACGCGGGCCTGAATTTCATCCTTCTCCTGTTTCAACTCGGGAACCAGTCGGGAAAATTGAAATCTCAATAGCAAATCACGCCCCTTGTCCGGAGTTTCATGCCATGTGCGAAACACGGGAGCAAAAACTCCAAACAGAAGCCTTTCACCCACCGGTTGGGGAATCGGCATCCCCATCTGCTGTTTTGCGGGAATCGAGGCAAGCAGCGGATGCGCCTGAAGGATTTCCCTTGGAAGCAGGTCCCATGGCACATAGCTGAAAGAAAACAACTGCACCAGTCCTGCTTTACCCTCGCCACCTTCGCTTGGCGGCAAAAAACTATGCCACCGAAGGAGAAAAGGCAGGTCGCAACCAACCAATGCATTGGGAAGTCCCATGGAATGAAACGATTCCTTCCATTCATTGATTTCCTTGGAAATATCGACTTTTGGAACGGCGAACGAATCTTCCTGCTTCAAGCCAGCAAGGTCGTCATTTCGTGGGGCGAGGGATTGAATTTGAACGGCGATCCCGACAGTCGCTGTCTCCCAATGCCTTTTCGACTCGGCACGGCCAGTTGATTTTCCCGTCCAATCGGGATCAGACCAGCCGGTTTCGAGCCAACGCGACAGATTGGCAACCTTGGATTTGTCCAACGAAAGTCCGAGAACTGGATCGAAGAAGTTCAACTTGCCATCAGGGCCTCGCGTTCCGACAAGGATCTTGAAAGGCGAGTCGGCGGAAGTGAACCGAACGAGACAACCTGTGGTTCCAGAAATACCCGCATGCCTCAGCATTGCCAGAAAAACAAAAGCTCTTTCTTCCGCCGTTCCCGTGCCTCGGCGCAGGATCCAATGCAATGGCGCTTTGATGACCGACTCATTCGGGGATTCCTGAAGGGCTACCTCCCGCATGACCCAGTCCCAAAGGGAGTTTGTTGCCCGGAGGCTCGCCATCGGGTCCCTGGAAACTGGCTGAAAATCTCCTGCCAAGATAATTTCCCGGAAAATCAGGGATTGTTCGAGATACCA
>JAGWVO010000639.1 GCA_018970845.1 Planctomycetota bacterium | reverse complement strand
GGGGAGGAAAAGTTCTCGCGCCAAGGGGCGTCATCCATGCCGGGGACTGCATCGACACCGGAGACAAGGGCAACATCGCCATGCAGGCCACCGAATGGGCGGCATTCGCCGACGCCTACGGCCTCAAGGGCGGCGACGGCAGGCTCCGTTATCCCGTCTACGAGGTCCATGGTAATCATGACAGCCCGCGGGGCGACGGGTTGGCGGTGAGGAAGATCATCGAAAGGAACAAGAACCGGCCCGGCGTCTCGAACACATCGCCAAGCGGCGTCCACTATTCCTGGGATTGGGCGGGAGTGCATTTCATCAACTTGGGGATTGTGGTCGGCCAGGTGGGGGGCGTGGCCCGAAGGCGCCGCTACGGCCCCCTCGGGAGCCTGGATTTCCTGGTGAGCGACCTCAAGGAAAAGGTGGGGACATCGGGCAGGCCGGTTGTCATCACCCACCATGTCGACATGCTTCGATATGCCCAGCCGTTGCCCGTCGAGGACAAAAAGGCGGAATCCATGGAATGGGATCCCGCCGATGTGAGGGCTTTTCACGAGGCCCTCGCAGGCTACAGGGTGGCGGCCATCCTGTATGGGCACACCCACGCCAGGAATGTGTTCCGCTGGGACGGCACCAACAAGGCCGCCAAGGAGGGAATCCCGACATTCAATGTCGACAACAGCAGCCACTTCGCCGGCAGGCAGCAGGCGTTCTTCCACATGGAGATCCGGGGCGATACCGTCACGGCGCGGGAATTCCAGACGGCCGACGCGTGGGAGACGGGTTCCTGGACAAACCAGGCATGGACCAGCCCCATCGGCCGGGTCGGTTCGGGAGGCTAGGCATGCGACGAACCGGACTCCCCGCAACCTTCATGGCCTGGGCATGCGCGGCCTTGTGCCTGGCGATGGCCCCGGCGCTGCAAGCCTTCGGGGAAGGCGCCGATTCGATTGTCTTCATCGTCACCTCCGACTCCCACTATGTCTCCTCAAGGAACCTCGACCGAATCGGCCGCAACAAGGCGACCATCGACCGCATGAACGCCATCGAGGGCACCCCATGGCCCGAAAGGCTGGGGGGCGGAAAGGTCGGGAAGCCTCGAGGCGTCCTCGTGCTTGGCGACCTCATCGACGACGGGGACAAGCGGGGGGAGACGCCAGTGCAGTGGCGCCACTTCGAAAGCCAGTTCGGCCTCGACGGCACCGACGGCATGCTGAAGTTCCCAGTCTTCGAGGGATGGGGCAATCACGACGGTCCACCCGCGGGCAAGGAGAAGTTCGGCTTCAGCGTTCAGGCGAAGATCAAGGAGCGGAACATCCAGCGCAGGAAAGCCGGACGGATTGGCTCCGTTTCGGAAAACGGCCTGCATTATTCGTGGGACTGGGGGGATGTCCACTTCGTGCAGGCCAACCTGTATCCGGCCGACAGGCAGCATCCCAAGGTGCGATACTCGCTTCCCTGGCACGACCCGCAGGGAGCGCTTTCATTCGTTCGCGATGACCTTCGCAAGGCGGTCGGAGACAGCGGAAGGCCCGTGGTCATCGTCTCCCACTGCGGAGTGGACACCGATTGGTGGCATCCGGAGGATTGGGCCGAGTTCCACAAGGCGGTCAAGCCTTACAATGTCGTCGCCTACTTTTACGGACACAGCGGCACCGGCTTGAGGAAATACAAGCCCGGGGAAGGCGAGAAGCCCATCGATTGCCTGAACACGGGGCAGACGGAGAAGGGTTTCTTCGTGGCCGAGGTCGCGCCGGGTCGTTTTCGCGCCGCCTTCCAGATCAAGAAGGACTTCAAGGCCACCGGCGACCTCGAA
>JAGWVO010000093.1 GCA_018970845.1 Planctomycetota bacterium | reverse complement strand
TCGGAAGCGTCAGCTTCTGGATGTTCTGGGAAAACGGATACGACGCCCTGGCCGCCCTCGATGACAACCACGATGGCGAACTCAGCGGAAGGGAATTGGCTGGCCTTTCGCTCTGGCATGACGCCAACGGCAACGGCGTGAGCGAACCGGGCGAGGTCAGGCCGGTCGGTTCCCATGGCATCGTGGCCATTTCCTGCCGGGGGAACAAGGCCGCCCAAGACGCCCTGTGCGCCGCTCGGGCCGCCGCGGGAATCCGTTTGGCCAACGGAGCCACCCGGCCGACCTTCGACCTCATTCTCAACAGGAAATAACGTTTCAAGAGTGTCTTGGGAGTGGATGCCATGGTGCGACTGACGCCCGTTCGCGGAATTGTCTTGCTTCTGGTGGCCGTGGGTGGCCTGGAAGGCCGGGCGGCGGACTGGCCGGGCTTCCGCGGGGCCACGGGACAGGGACTGGCGGTGGGGGAAAAGCCGCCGGTGGAATGGTCCCCGACAAGCGGCATGGCATGGAAGGCTCCCTTGCCGGGGCCGGGAGCCTCGGGCCCCGTCGTGGCCATGGGCCGGGTGTACATCACCTGCTACAGCGGATATTTCGTCCCGGGCATGCCGGGGGGCAAGGTGTCCGACCTCAAGCGCCACCTGCTTTGCCTGGACGCGGTTTCCGGAAAAACCATTTGGGAGAAGTCGGTGCCGGCCAAGCTTCCCGAGGAGGAGAAGATCCGCGATCACGGCTACGCCGCCAGCACCCCGCTGGTGGATGACAAGCATGTCTACGCCTTTTTCGGCAAGACGGGTGTGCTGGCCTTCCGTCATGACGGCAGCCCGGCCTGGACGGCGGATGTGGGTTCGGGAACGAGCGGATGGGGCAGCGCCGCCTCCCCGGTGGCGCTTGGCGACCTCATCATCATCAACGCGAGCGTGGAAAGCGGATCGGTCATCGCGCTCGACCGCCAGACAGGCAAGGAAAAATGGCGCGCCGGCGGCATCAAGGAGTCGTGGAACACCCCCGTGGTGATTCCGGATGGAAAGGGAGGCAAGCAGGTGGTCGTGGCCATCGCGGGCAAGGTGCTGGCCCTCGACCCGGAAAACGGGAAAACCGTCTGGTCGTGCGCCACGGACATCCGCTGGTACATGGTGCCGAGCCTGGTCCACGCCGACGGCCTGGTCGGATGCATTGGCGGCCGATCGGGAATCGCCTCGTTGGCGGTGAAAACAGGCGGCACGGGCGACATCACCGCCAGCGGCAGGCTCTGGACAAGCCAGAAGGGCTCGAATGTCTCCTCGCCGATCCTGCACGAGGGCCACATGTACTGGATGAACGACCAGCAGGGCGTGGCCTACTGCGCCAAGGCGGCCACCGGCGAGATCGCCTACGAGGAACGGATCCCGGGCGCGGGGCAGGTGTACGCCTCGCCCGTGCTCGCCGGCGGAAACATCTACTACCTTTCCCGGGGCGGTAAGGCCTTCGTCGTTTCAGCGACGCCCAAGTTCCAACTGGCGGCGTCGAACAGCCTGCAGGACGGGGGCGGATTCAACGGCTCGCCCGCGGTTTCCGGGAACCGGCTGTTCATCCGTTCCGACAAGTTCCTGTACTGCCTCGGGAAATGAAGGCCCGCCCCGATGAATCGGAGACCCGGTTCGCGCAAGCGGCGAACGCGCCCCGCGTCGTTTCCATCCGTATAGCGACGGGAATCCCGGGCCGGCACTTTGCCACGGCTTGAAGCGCCAAGGCCCGGGGCCCGGGCTGAAGCCAGCGTTACTTGGACCGGAACAGGTCGCTCTGCACGACGCCATGAACCAGCGAGCGAAGGCCGTGTCCGTCCTTCGCGGATCCGGCAACGATGGCCTCGATCGCGGCCTGGTCGAGGGGGGTCGAGGGTTGGCCGGTGGCGTAGGTGATCAGGTGCCTCGTCACCCCGCGCGCGATGTCGGCGGGGCTTTTCGCGAGGATCTCACGCAATTGGCGCACGCCGGAGAACGGCTTGCCATCGGGAGTGACCCCGGTTGAATCCACGGGCAAGCCGTCCTTCCACCGGGCGTTCTTTCCCGCGGGCATGGGAGCGGCGACGCGGTAGTTCGCGCGGAAGGCTCCCATCACATCGAAACTTTCCAGGGCGAACCCGTACGGATCGAACTTCGCGTGGCACGCAGCGCATGTTCCCTTGCCGCTGTGCAGGGCCAGTTGCTCGCGCAATGTCTTGGCGCCGCGTGTGTCCGGTTCAACCGGATCGATGTTGGGCGGCGGCGGCGGAATGGGCGTGCCAAGCAACCGCTCGGCGACCCAGACCCCCCGCTTCACGGGAGAGGTGAGCGTGCCGTTCGCCGTGACCTTCATCGTCGACGCCTGCGTCCAGATTCCGCCAAAGGGCGTGTCGGCCGGCAAGGGAACTTCGCGGATGGCGAATCCTCCCACTCCGGAAATGCCGTAATGCCTCGCCAGGCGGTCGTTCAGCATGGCCCACCGGGGCGCGACGAAATCGCGGACGCCCAGGTTGTTCGCCAGCATGTGCCGGAATGTCGCCTGGGTCTCCATGAGGCTGGAAACCTTAAGGACATCGTCGTATTCCGGGTAGATGTCCTTGTCGGGCGTGGTGTTGTCAATTCCCCAAAGGCCGAGCCACTGGTCGAGGAAATCCTTCACGAACCGGTCTGACCTGGGATCGCGGAGCAGCCGTTCCGTCTGCGCCTCGAGCACCTTGGAGTCGGTGAGCTTGCCGGCCCGGGCGACTCCGAGAAGCTCGTCGTCGGGCGCCGAGTTCCACAGGAAGTAGGCAAGCCTCGAGGCCAGCGCGAAGTTCGTGAGCCTTCCGGGTGATTCCACAAGGCAGACGCAATCGGGCGCGGTCATCATCGTCGCGATCTCGTTCACGAAGGCGGGGCGAAGCGCGCCGCCGGCGTCCGCGGCCTTCATGAATCCGGCCACGCCTCCCGCGAGTTCGGCCTCCGACAGGTCGCGGCGGAACAGCCGGGCGCCCACGGCTTTAAACACCTTGGCCACGGCCGCCTGAAGTTCATCACGGGAGAGCCTTGACGACTTCAGGGTGGCCGAAGGCTGCGTCAGGGCGGCGCGAACGCCGGCGGGCATCCCGGCCGTCAGGAGTTCCTGCCCGGGCAGCGTGTCTTCCAGTTCCTCGACATCGACCCATTGAAGGGCCAGGCCGGGCCCCTTCCCCAGAACCGAGGCCTGGGTGTTCTTGGGCACGGGCACGCCAAGGCCGAGAGGGATCAGGCGGATGCCGTCGTCGGTGCCCCGGTCGCTGTCCCGGCCGGTGCGAAGGTAGACAACCGTTTCCACGATGGCCGGCTTGCCCGGCGGAATCTCCACGACCTTGATCAGGTCGAGAAGCTGGGGATACGACCAGACATGCCCGACATAGATTCCCACGGGCAGGGGCTTGTCGGTCTGGTAGCCGTAGGCGGAGATCCTCAAACGGTGAAGGCCGGGCTTGCGGGGGCCGGGAAAGCCGCCGGCCTTCTCCCGGTCGGGGCCCTTGCCGAGGGGCCCCGAGGTCGTGTCGGTGTTGAACGACACGCGCCATCCGTCGGGCAGTTCCAGAACATGCCCCTTGGACTGCTCGCTCGATTTGGCCCAAAGCCGGTAGGTTGTTTTTCCCGCGGGCGCCTCGAACAGGCGGTTGGCAACGATTTCAGCCACTTGAAGCTGGCCTTCCGCGCCGGCCGTCGAGAAGGGCAGGGCCGCGGCGATTTTTTCATAGCCGTCCACCCTGCCATCCGCGGGCATCATGCGGGCCACGGGCGGCCTGAGCCCGAAAATGTCGTGGATGGTGTTGGCGTACTCCCCGCGCGACAGCCGCCGCAGCTTTGCCCGGCCTTCCCGCCGTTGGTGTTCCAGCATGAGATCCTTGAACTCACCCCGAACCCATGAGGCGATGGCGGCCTTTTCCTCCGGCTTGAGTGGATCGAATCCCTTGGGCGGCATCGTCCCGGCGTCAATCCGGTCGAGCACGGTGAACCAGTGCTGTCCCTGGGAACGGAGCTGCTCCAGCGTTCGCGGTCCCGTCAGGTCGAGCCGGGCCTTGGGCTTGGCGCCGCCGTGGCATTCGGCGCAATGCGCGGCCAGGATGGGCATCACCTTGTCGCCGAAAGCCGTGGAGGCGTCGCCGCCCATCGCCGCGGATGGCGCGCCCGAAAGCAGAAGCAGGGGAATCATGATCCGGTTCATGGAAGGCTCGCTGGCTTGGAACATGGGATGGCAACGGCCCCTTTCATGAAAGCTCCGTGATGGTGCCTGTTCCGGAGCCGAACCTGTCGGTCTCCATGCCGAATTTCTGGAGCATGTTGACGAACAGCTTGGCCAGCGGCGTGTTGTTGGCGGCGTCACCGGCGATGTGGCGGCCATGCCTGTAACCGCCTCCAGCGAGAAGGATGGGCAGGTTTGTCGTGCCGTGGCCGCTCGCGTCGCCCAGGTTGCTGCCAATGAGCACCTGCGTGGAATCGAGAAGGCTCCTGTCTCCCTCCCGCGTGCCGCGCAGCGAAACGAGCAGGTCGCGGAACGCCGACATCTTCGACTTTTCGATGACCTTCAACTGCTGGATCTTGGCGGGGTTGCGGCCGTGGTGGGACAGGTTGTGGTGGCCGTCCTCGATACCCGGAATCGGTGGCTTCTCATCCATGCCGCGGATGAAGATCGTGACGATCCGGGTGGAATCGGATTGCAGGGCCAGCCTGGCGAGTTGGAAAAGAACCTTGGCGCGTCCGATGCTGTTGCTGCGGTCCGCGAACGGGCTCGGGAAGTTCTCGGTGGGCGAAGGTTCGCCAGCCACCGGCTTGGGCCGATTCACCCATGCCTCCTCGGAAACCAGTTGCTTCTCGAGTTCCCGCACGGCCTCGGTGTAATCGGCGATCTGCTGGCGATCAAGCGGGCTCACCGACCTGTTGAGGTCGGTGAGGCGTTCCCGCATGCGGTCGAGCATGCTCCGGCCCCTCCTGAGGCGCTCAAGTTCCTTCTGAACATCGCCCTGGCTGCCGGCGAGGAACATGCGGGCGTATATCTGCGAGGGAACGCTCATGGCGGGAATGCCGGCGCCCGTCGCCGTGTAGGACAGCGGGCTGGAATCCTGGGTGGAGAGCGTCATCAGGGGAAACCGGGTGGCGCCCGCCACATGCCGCGAGGCGAACACATCAAGCGAGACGGAGTTGCGAAATCCGGGCCTGGTCGGATGCTTCGCGCTCGTGAGGAAGCAGGCCTCCGAGGCATGGTCGCCGCCGATGTCGGGATGGGAGATGCCTGAGAAAACGGTGTACTGGTCCCGAAGGTCCCCCAGCACCTGGAGATATTCGCTCGGCTCGTATCCGGTTCCGGCCTTGGCGGGGAAAAAGGACGGGCCATACAGTCCGAAGCTTGTGCAGATGGTGAGCATCCGCTTGGGAGGCGATTTCTCGGCGGCGGGCGCCAGCGATTCAAGCCAAGGCAGCGTGAGCATCGCCGTGCCGGCCCTGAGGATCTGCCGCCGTGTGGTCGCGGTTGTCATGTCGGATTCCTTGTGGGGCGAGGACAGGCCGGTTGGAGCCAAGCCTCATTATGGATTGGTTTTCATCTTCGGGATAGTGAAGACAATCCAAGGCCCGCGACCCGGGTTGGACGGAAGCGCGCAAGGCCATGGCGGGAAGCCGATTCGCGAAAGCGAGGGCCTGGTGGGATCAGGAGAAGGATAACTGGCTCGGCGGTATGTTGGAAAACATGGCGGCGCCGGGCCTGCGCCAATCGAGGCGAATCAACGACCTGTTGGCCAGCCCGTAGTATTCGAGGCGGATGGGCAACTGCTGCCCGGCGGCCAGGCTGACGGCCACGGAAGCTGTGGCCGTCGCGCGGTTGTCCGCCCGGTCGATCCTCAGCACCCCGCCAACCCACAGCCTGAATCCCGAATCGGCCGTCACGCGCAACTGATGCACGCCCGCCTCGATGGCCTGAACCATGCCGGTCCAGCGCGCCGCGAACGGCCCGGAAGGAACGCCTTCCACTGGCGCGACGGTTCCCCAGCGGAAATTCACGCCGGCATCCACCCGACTGGCGTTGGCCGCGGGTTGGGTGGCGAGGTCGAAATACTGGGCGTTGAGGCCGGTGCCTTGCGCCTGGGGCAAGTCCGCCGTTGCGAAACTAGCCTGGGGAACCACGGCGAATCCGCCCGCGCCCACGCGCCTCCAGTCGAGCCTCACCAGGGCCGCTCCCGTGTTGTCGAAGTAATCAACCATCACCGGCACTCGCCTGCCGCCGTCAAGGAAAAACGCCGCGCTCGTGTTGATCGTGGTCGAATGCGTCGTCCAGTTGCCGACCCTCAAGGCGCCATTGACCCAGAGTCGCACCCCGTCGTCGCTGGCCGTGCGGAATTGATACATGCCGGACACGGGAACCATGATGTATCCCGTCCACCTCGCGCTGAAACGGTCGGGTCCGACACCGGGCGCTGGCGCGCCGCTTCCCCAGTTGAAGTTCACCTGCCTGTCGATCCGGGACACCGTGGGATTGCGCAGGTTGGCCATGTCGTAATAACGGCCCAGAAGGCCGGAGCCCGCCTGAAAATCGTTGTCGGCGATCGAAACGGTCGCCGCCTGGGCCGATGGATTCACGGCGTAGCCTTCACCGCTTCCCAACGACACCACAACCGTCTCGGCCGACTCGGCAAGCGAATCGTCGGTGGGAACGATGGGAATGGTCTTCACCATTTCCCCCGGCGCAAATACCACCGTGACGGGAAGCGTGGCGAAATCGTCCGGCCCCGCCGTGCCGGAAACCACCAGGGCCACCGTGGTTGCCTGGCTGGTCGAACCGGAACGGGTCAGCCTCAGGATGCCGGAGGTGGGCCCGTTCTCGCTGGCCGCGGCCGACACGACCTCAATTGAAACCAGCGGGTCTTGGATCGTTCCGGCCATGGCATCGAGCAGGGCCTGGTACTTGGGAGCCGCCGAAGGGTTCTGGTCGATGGAATCGAGCGCTCCAAAAGCCCCGAATGATGCCGGATAGAGGGCGCCGGTCAGCGAGTATTGGAGGAACGAATCGAGCCCGGCATCCCGGCAACCGGCAAGGAGATTGGAATACACCTCGCGCATGCGCGGATTCGATCCGGCCTCGAAAAAGGCGTTCTGGTAGGGCTGGTTCTGCCCGTCGAGGTGCGGGCCGGCCTCGTACGCCACCAGGCCGATGGGCCTGCCCAGCCGCGCCGCCCAATCATCGGCCACCCGCTTGTGGTCGGACACCCATGCCGTTGCCGCGGGAACGGCCCCAAGCAGCGCGTCGATCACCTGTCCGGGCGTTGTCGACGCGCCCATCAGGGAGCGGGCCCGGTCGTCGAGATGGATGTACGCCGAGCAGGAAATGGCGTCGAAACGGCCGTCCATGTGGCTGGCGATCTGGTCGGCAATCCAACTATTGGCCTGTTGGCCGGCCACCACGCGCACCAGCCTGTCGGCCTGGCCGGCGAACACCTCGCTCCAAATGTCGAAGTCGCGCCTGGCCTCGCGGGCCACGAAGGCCCAGCGGTCTCCCTGGAGATGGGAGTTCTCCGGCAGCGCCAACTGCTCCGTCACCCACTGGAATCCCTCGAACCCGTAGCCGCCGTTCCAGGTCTCGTTCGACCATTCCACGAACACCTTACGCCCCGGTTCCAGCGTGTCGCGCACCAGCGTGGCGTATCGGCGCACGAAGTCGTCGTCGGCCATGTGGGGCATGTTGACCCAGGCGTTGGCGTCGATCTCGTTGCACAATTCCACCATGTATTCCGGGGATACCCCGTTGCGGAATTCGCCGCTCTGCTGGGTGGCATGGTCGAACGGCCTGAGGTCCGACCAGGAGACGATGTCGGTGGAATTCGTCTCGGCCCAGTCCATGAACCTGATGGTGTCGAACGGATCGAGCTTCTCGAGGAATTTGGGGTGGAACGGGGAACCGGAGGAACCCGGGCTCCACGGCTGGCCGGCCGTTCCCGGCATCCAGACGCGGATGTCGCGGACAGGGTCGGAAGCGCTCATCGATGTGATCGCGAGATGGATGCCGTTGTTGTCGGGAACCACCTGGAGGTTGGCGAATCGCGTACCGTCCGGAAGGGTGCCGGTTTCGGTCGCCGTCGCGGCGAACCCGAACTCCAGGGTTCCCGTGCCTTTCCATTCGGCGCGGTAGGTGCCGGCGGGATAGCGGGCGCCGATGTCGCGGAACATCAGCGTGCCCAGCCTTTGCCGGATCACCTGCCCCTGCGCGTTGGTCCATTCGTTCAGGGTTGTCGGCCAACCCCGCGAATCGACATGGATGGCTCCGCCGCCCTCCCACGATTCCTGTCCGGTGGCGGTGTTGTAGGCGTGGCTGATCCAGGGCCTTGAGGCCTTGAAGGCGTCGGAGAAGGTCCAGGCGGAGCTCCAGTCAACCACCGACTCGACATTCATGCCGATGGCTGGCATGCCGGTGGGCACAAGCCGGGATTCCAGCGCCTCAAGCGCGGGCCTTGCCCGCTGAATGGTGCCCGCTGCCCTGTGTCGCAGGGAAGCCATGAGAGGGGCTCTCCGCGTTGGGAAATGTGCGGGGACTTTCCCGCCATGTGACCAGGTCGGATGAAATAAAGGTCACAATTTCGCCCCTGTCAAAAAAATCCGTTAAATTCGCATGGGCCCGACAACCATGGACACCGCCCCCATGCCTTCCGACAGCGCGGAACCCATCGGCATTGTCGGGCTGGGCCTTGTCGGCCGCGCGATGGCCTCCCGCCTGCTCTTGGCGGGGCACCGCGTGTACGGCTACGACATCTCGCCGGTGGCCCGGGCCGAGGCCAAGGCCGTCGGCGTCGCCGTGCTCGATGACGCCGCGGCGGTGGCCCGCGCGGCCAACACGATCTTGCTGAGCCTGATGACTTCCGATGACAGGCGCGCGCTCTGCTGGGGCCCGCAGGACTTCGCGGGAGCCCTGCCTTCCGGCGCCACCATTCTCGACACGACGACGGCCGAACCTGATGACATCGTGGCGGACGCCGCCCGGTTGGCCGCCCGGGGCGTTCGCCTGGTGGATGTATGCCTTTCCGGTTCAAGCGCGGTCATCGCCGGCGGACAGGCCTTGGCTCTGGTTGGAGCGTCGAAGTCGTCGGCGAATTTCGAATGGGCCGTGGCTCCGTTCACCAAGGCTTGCCACTTCTTCGGCCAACCCGGAGCGGGAAACCGGGCCAAGCTGGTGGTGAACCTGGTGTTCGGCCTCAACAGGCTTGTGCTCGCCGAGGCGCTCGGGTTGGCCAGGAAGGGCGGCTTCGACCTGCCGACCATCCTCGAGGTGTTGCGCGCGGGCGAAACGCACAGCGTGGTCATGGACACCAAGGGACCCAGGATGATCGCCGGAACCTACGAACCCGCCGTCGCCCGCCTGGGCCAACATGCCAAGGATGTCCACCTGATCCGCGCCTTCGCGCGCGGCATCGGGGCGGCGACTCCGCTGAGCGACATCCACGCCCAAATCATCGACTCGCTGGTCGCCCGGGGGTGTGGCGACCTCGACAACGCGGCCATCTTCAAGGCCTTCGACGAACCGGAGGACGCATGACGGGGAAGGTTCTTGTGGTCATCGGCGATGGCGCCGAGGTCATCGACACGATGGTGCCTTATTACCGGCTCAGCGAGGATTACCATGCCGTCCTCGCGGCGCCGGCCCGCCGCGCCTACCACCTCGTGCAGCACGAGCACGATCCGGGCTGGGACATCACGGTGGAAATGCCGGGCTACAAGCTCTCAAGCGACATCTCATTCGCCGAGGTGAACCCGGACGACTACATCGGCCTGGTTTTGCCCGGCGGACGCGCGCCCGAGTTCCTGCGTTACGACAAGCACCTGCTGTCGATCGTCCGGCACTTCTTCGCCACGGGCAAACCCGTCGCGTCCATCTGCCACGGCATCGAGATTCTCGCGACGGCGGGAGTGATCCGGGGCGTGGAAGTCACCACCATCCCCCGCTGCCGGTTCGACGCCGAGAGCGTCGGCGCCATCTATGTCGACGCGCCGCTCGTGATTTCAGGCAACCTGCATTGCTGCCGGTTCAAGCGGGAGTGCGCGCCCTGGATGAAGGCTTTCGCCGCGGCGCTGGCCGCTCATTGCGGGCGCGAAACGCCCGGGGGCCGTTCGGGATGATGGCGACGCCCCTTTCGCCGCTCGCGCGAGGCGCCGTGCTCGTGGCGGCATGCCTGGGACTGCTTTTTGACGGCATCGAACTCGGATTGATGCCGATCGCCTCCCGCTCGGTGTCCAAAAGCCTCCTGGGCGACGGCTTCACGGAGGCCGCCGCCGGCGACTGGTTCGCGCGCTTCACCGCGGCGCTGATGCTGGGCGCGGCGGTCGGCGGAATCATGCTCGGCAACCTTGGCGACCGCGTCGGCCGCACCCGCGCGATGGGAATCAGCATCTTGTTTTATTCGGTTTTCGCGGCGCTGGGCACATGGGTGCGCACCCAGGAGGAAATGCTGGCCCTGCGATTTCTCGTGGGCCTTGGCGTGGGAGGAATGTGGCCCAACGGCATGGCGCTCGTGGCCGAATGTTGGCCCGCCGCGGCGCGGCCCCTTGTCTCCGGACTCATGAGCGCCGCTCTCAACGCGGGCATCCTGCTTTTGAGCCAATTGGCGAGGATCTGGCCTGTTTCCCCCGACTCATGGCGATGGTTGTTCCTGCTCGCCGGCTTCCCGACCGCCCTGGGGGTGGTGGTGCTGGCTTTCCTGCCGGAATCGCCAACTTGGCTGGCCAACCGCGAAAAGGCGGAACTTCCACCACCTCCTATCCGTGAGCTCTTCAGGCCGGAACTGCTTCGGATCACCCTCGCGGCCATCCTGCTCGCCTCGATTCCACTGGTGGGAGCCTGGTCGGCAAGCAAGTGGATGATTCCCTGGGCCGACCAGGTCGCGGGATCAGCCAACGCCTCCTACAAGGCCGCGACCCAGGGATGGTGGGCCCTGGGGGCGACGATTGGAAGCTTCTGCGGAGCCCAACTGGCCAGCATGCTGGGCCGACGGGCGAGTTATTTCCTCATCAGCCTCGGCACCACCGCTTTGACGCTCGCGATGTTCCTGCTGACGGCGCCCCTTGAACCGGCGTTCCATCCGGTCGTGTTCGCCCAGGGGCTTGTGGCCACCTTGTTCTTCGGCTGGCTGGCCGTGTTCCTGCCGGAGATGTTTCCCACGCGCGTCAGGGCCACCGGCAGCGGCCTCGCCTACAACTCAGGGCGGTTCATCACCTCGGCAGGCGTCCTGGCCGCGGGCGGATTGCTGTCGATCCTCGGCGGTGATTACGCGCGGGTGGGCGCCGTTTGCTCTCTGGTTTATTGCCTGGGAATCGTCGCGATCGCGCTGGCGCCCGAACAGCGGCGGGAACTGGAAAGCTAGATCAGGTATTTGAATCGCGATCCAGGTACGGAATCGGGATC
>JAGWVO010000092.1 GCA_018970845.1 Planctomycetota bacterium | reverse complement strand
CAAGCCCAGGATTGTTTCAAGCCCCACTGACAATCTTCTTGCCTCGCCTTGGAAGTTCAGCCGGCATGGCCAGTCCGGGCTTTGGGTGAGTTCGTTATTCCCCAATGTGGCCATGCATGCCGACAAGTTGTGCGTTCTCAATGCCATGCATGGCTCGAACTCCCGGCATGGCGGTGCCTTGCTTGAGTTGCACACGGGTTCGGACACCTTCATCCGGCCAAGCATGGGTTCGTGGATCAGCTACGGGTTGGGCACCGAAAACCGCGACATGCCCGCCTTTGTGAGCCTTTGCCCATCGCTCAGCCACGGAGGAGTGAACAACTGGTCAAGCGCCTTCCTTCCCGCCGTGTTCCAGGGCACACCGCTCGGTACTTCCAGCACCCCTGCGGACAAGGTGGCCATTCCCTTCATCAGCGGGTCGACTCCGCGTGAGGCCCAAAGGGATGTGATTGATTACTTGAAGCAATTGAACCAGGCGCGCCTTGATGCATCCGGCCCGGACCAGGCCCTTGAAGGCCGGATAGAAAGCTTCGAACTCGCCTTCAGGATGCAGGCGGCAGCGCCCGAACTTCAAGACATTTCCGGAGAAAGCGAAGCCACCCTGCGAATGTACGGCCTTGAAAGGCCTGAAACGCGCAATTACGGCAGGCTTTGCCTTCTCGCCAGACGCTTCGCAGAAAAAGGCGTGCGTTTCATCCAGGTCTCGCATAGCTACAAGTGGGACCAACATGGAGGCCTTAGAAAGGACCACGCCCGCAACGCCCTGGAGGTTGATCAGCCGATCGCCGCGCTGCTGGACGACCTTGACCGCCGGGGAATGCTTGACGACACGCTTGTCCTTTGGGGCGGAGAATTCGGCAGGACACCAGCCGGACAGGGCCGCGACGGCCGCGACCATCACCCCCACGCCTTCACGATGTGGATGGCGGGGGGAGGAGTGAAACCAGGATTTTCCTATGGGGAAACTGATGAATATGGCTATTACGGCGTTCGCGACAAGCTTCACTTTCACGACCTGCATGCCACGATCCTTCACCTGCTCGGACTCGACCACAAGCGGCTGACCTACAAGCATGCTGGCAGGGATTTCAGGCTAACGGATGTTCATGGTGAGGTGGCCAAGGCGATTATCGCCTGACATCCGCCCCTCACTCGAACAACTTGCTCACCGATTCGTCGTGGTGGATGCGACGAATGCCCTCGGCCAGGAGTGTGGCCACGGACAGTACCTTGATCTTGGGGATCATCTTTTCGGTGGCGAGCGGAATCGAATCCGTCACAACCACTTCCTTGATGGGTGCCGACTGAAGCCTTTCGATCGCGGCGCCACATAGGACTCCATGGGTGGCGCAGACCGTGATTTCCCGCGCACCACTCCTGTGGGCCACATTTGCTGCACCCACCACGCTGCCGGCAGTGGAAATCATGTCATCGAATATGAAGACCGATTTCCCTTCCAGCGACGCGCCAATGAGGTTGGCCTGGCTTGTTTCCGTTGCGCTGGCCCTTCTTTTGTCAACGATCGCGATCGATCCGCCCAAACGCTTCTGGTACATCAACGACTTCTTGATGCTTCCCTCGTCCGGGCTCAGAACGACAAAGTCGGCCTGCGGGATCCTTTGGCTTCTCACATAATCGTTGATGACCGGGCCGGCATGGAGATGATCCACGGGAATGTCGAAGAAACCCTGAATCTGGGCGGCATGAAGGTCGAGGGCCAGAACCCGGTTGGCTCCACCCGACACCAACAGGTTCGCCACCAGCTTCGCTGTGATGGGCACCCTCCCGACATCCTTGCGGTCTTGGCGGGCATAACCGTAATAAGGGAGAACCACCGTCAACCGGGAAGGGCTGGCGCGCTTGAATGCGTCGAGGATCACCAGCAATTCCATCAGGTTTTCATTCACCGGCGGACATGTCGGTTGAACCACGAAGACATCGCGGCCGCGAACATCCTCGTCGATCCGCACCATGGTTTCGCCATCGGGGAAAGACGCCACCGTCATTTTTCCCAAAGTGTCGCCCAGGCTGAGCGCGATCTTTTCGGCCAAGGGAAGATTGGCGCGGCCCGAGAAGACTTTCAGCGGATGGGACAGCATGAACAACTCCGCGGACGAACCTCTCAGGCCATCATCCCGGCCTCGTTTACGGCATCAGCCAGTCTACAAGATTTTAGGATCATGAAAAATTGATGGTCAGATGGGAATTTGGCGGAAGACCGGAAAAACCCAATAGTGAATTCCAAACCCTGGACGGGGTTGATTGACGGCCTTTTCGTGGTGGCTTAAATTATGTGTTGATTCGCTACCTCCCCACAAAAGAATCAAGCAGTTCTCATGGCCCCAACGCGCCGGACTCACTTTATCTGCGCCATGGCCATGACGGCGGCCCTGATCACATCAGCGTGCTCCAGGCACGGGGCGGACGCCCCCAAGGGTGGCAGCGAGACCCGGCCATCACAAGTCAGGCTCAAGAGAAGCGTCGAACTACACCAAGTGGGTTTCCAGCGGATCATCGCCGTCGAGGAGAGCATTGGCTCCATCGAGGCGGAACGGCAGACCGAAATACCGGCGGGAGTCGAGGGGGTGCTGGAAGACATGCTGGTACGCGAAGGCCAGCATGTCGACACCAGCACCGTCGTGGCTCGAATCGACCAAGACCTTTACAGGAGCGCGCTCGACACTGCCGTGGCCACCGAGAAACGCGCCGAGGCCGCCCTCAGGAAATCGGAGGCGGCCGAGGGAAAGTCGATGGCGTCCCAAAAACGCGCCGAGTCGCGGCAGTTGCTCGCCGAAAGAATGATGGCGATCGGTGAGAGGGCGGTCAGTTCAGTGGAGGAAAGGGAGCAACGCAAGAGCGACCTCATGGTGGCACAGGCCGACTTGAATGCCGCGGCGGCGGAACTTGTGGCAGCAAGGGCCGAAAGCCGGGCCATGGTCGCCGAATGGCAAGCGGCAACGGCGGCCCGCGTCAGGGCTGAACTGAACTGGCGCAAGTCGCAAGTGCGCCCTCGCTTCGCCGGCCAGATCAACCAGCGAAGGAGAAATGTCGGCGAGTATGTGAAACCCGACACCGTCATCCTGACCATGGCCGACCTCACAAGGCTCCGGGTGACCGGGCATGTTCCGGAAAAGTCCGCGCGCTTTCTCCGCGAGGCCCGCGACAAGGCCGAGACGGGTGACATCTCCGGGCAGGTGGTTGCCGGCCTTTCCGGATTCTGGGAGGCCATCGGAGCGGCTGTCGCAATGGAGGAAATCCATCGCGTTCGCGACAAGACTGAGGCGGCCAGCGCCGCCGCGCTTTTCCTGACAACGCCCGAGGCGGGCCTTGCCGCGTTTGTCGCGCGCCAGGCGGGCGCGTTGGGGTCGGGCTACCAGGTGCGCTTCACTCTTCCCGGCCTCGAGGGTCCACGTTTTCACGGACGGATCTTCTTCATTTCCGATGTGGCCAATCCGGACACCCGCATGTTCGAGTGCAAGGCCGAGTTGCCACCCCAGCCTTTTCTCGAGAAGGTCAGGCCGGGGATGACGGCCCGGCTCACCTTCCCCCTTCCCGGGCCCGAATCCACCGTGGTGATTCCCGAGGAGGCCGTCAGGGCCACGGAACGCGGATTTGTCGTTTTCCGGCCCGTGCCGGCGAGGATGTCGGACGGGTCCGTCGAGTGGATCGCCCAGGAAGTGAACGACCTGCAACTGGGCCGGCGCCAGCCGGGATTCGTCGAGGTTGTCAGGGGGCTTTCACCCGGGGAATATATCGTGAGAAAGGGTGCCGAAGCCTTGGAAAACCGCACCCCTATCGACATGCCGCCCGAATTGGCCAAGCGGATACTGGCGGCCACCCAAGGCCCCTGAAACCCTGATGCGCCTTTCCGACACAAGCCTGCGCAACCCGGTTTTCGCCGTCATGGTCTCGGCGGCGATGGTCGTGTTCGGGTTGTTGGCGTGGAAGGACCTCGGCATCAGCCAACTGCCTGAAATCGACTTCCCTGTCGTCAGCATCGCGACCATCCGCGAGGCATCATCACCCGAGGTGATGGACAATGATGTCACCGATGTGATCGAGGACGCGATCTCCCAGATAGAAGGGATCGATTACATCCAGTCGCAGAGCCTCGAGGGGCAATCGGTTGTCACGGTGTTCTTCCACCTCCACCGGGACATCGACGCCGCCATGCAGGATGTGCAGAACGCCGTCGCCGCCGCGGCGCACCGCCTTCCGGCCGACATCGATCCCCCGACGATCAGCAAGATCAACTTCAACAAGTTCCCCGTGATGTGGTTGGCCACGCACGGAAAGCGGCCCCTATCAGAGATCAATCATATCGTTGACACGCTGCTCAAGCAGCGGATCCAGACGATCCCGGGTTGCGGTGGCGTCATGTTCGGAGGCTTGAGGCAGCGGAACATGCGCATCTGGCTCAGGGGCGACGACTTGCGAAGGCATGGCCTCGACCCCCTTGATGTGGTTAGAGCCCTCCGGGAGGAGCATGTCGAGCGGCCGGCCGGGTACCTGAAGACCGAGGGACAGGAAATCACAGTTCGCATCATGGGCGAGGCGAGGACACCGGCAGAGTTCGGCAGGGTCGTCGTCGCGAAGTCACCCGACGGGGGACTCATACGCCTCGAGGATGTCGCGGACATCGAGGACGGCCTCACCGACCGGAGGGGCCTCGGCCGCTTCAACCGGCAGACCACCGTCGGCATGGGGGTGCTCAGGGCCAACGGGGCCAATGTCGTTGGGCTGTGCGACGAGGTGAAGAAGCGCCTGCCCGAACTGCGGGCACTTTTGCCCGAGGGCATC
Source organism: Planctomycetota bacterium (assembly GCA_018970845.1). GTDB lineage: Bacteria > Planctomycetota > Planctomycetia > Gemmatales > Gemmataceae > REEB421. Next base: position 6,627 of record JAGWVO010000092.1, on the reverse strand, counting down.
GAGATCGGCATCTCCGTCGATTACTCGATGTTCATCCGCGAGGACATCGAGGAAGTGAAGCTGGCCTTGGTCACGGGAATCTGCCTGACGGCGATGGTCACCCTGCTGTTCTTGGGATCGGCATCCAGCACGCTCAATGTCTGCGTCAGCATCCCGACATCGCTCTTGGGCACGATGGTCGTGATGAAGGCGGGAGGTTTCACCCTGAACTTCATGACCTTGCTGGCGCTGTCCCTTTCCGTTGGCGTTGTCGTCGACGATGCGATCCTGGTGCTTGAAAACATATACCGGCGCATGGAGGCCGGTGAAAGCCGGGCGGTCGCCGCAAGGCGGGGTTCACGCGAGATCACCTTCGCCGCCCTGGCCGCCACGCTTTCCATCGCCGCGATCTTTCTGCCCGTCGCCTTCATGAAGGGGGCCATCGGCAGGTTCTTCTTCCAGTTCGGCATCACCGTGACGGTCGCCGTGCTGCTGTCCCTCGTGGTGTCACTCACCATCACACCGGTTCTTTGCGCGAGGTTTCTGTCCGTGAGGCGTTCCGGCACCGAGGCGCCACCCGTTCGCCCCGGATGGATCGGCCTTCCCATTTCGGTGGCCAAACGCTGTTCCTGGCTCGCGGACAGGCTGATTGTTGTTCCCTTGGTCATCAAGCCCATGGAATTTGTGATGTGGCTGGCGGGCTCGGCCTACAGGTTCTTCCTCAGGCTGGCCCTCCGTTGGCAACCACTGGTGCTGGCCGGCGGGGCACTCGTCGCCGCGGCGGCTTGGCTGTTCCTTGCCGGAGCCTCCGTCCCCCTGCCGGGCCCAGCGGCGGCCGCGACGGGGATCACCAGGCTCGACTTCAAGCCCATCGGCAGGGAACTGGTCCCCAGCGAAGACCAGAACAGGTTCATCGTGAATGTCGTGTGTCCGGTCGGATCGAGCCTCGACTATGTGGACGACAGGCTGGCCGATTGTGAAAGGACGATGATTGGCCTGAAGGATCCCGTCACCGATGAGGAATTGGTGGCGACGGTTTACAGCGCCGTGGCGATCAGGCCGGGCGCCCTTGTCAGCGAAGGCACCATCTTCGTGAGGCTTGTGCCGCGCCACCTCAGGACGCTCAGCCAGTCGCAGGTGATCGACCTCACCAGGCGAACTCTCGGACGCATCGCCGGAATGCGGGCGATCGCGCTAGACCTTTCCACGCAAGGATTCACCAGTTCCCGCGGATACCCGGTCAACTTCGCCATCCAGGGCCCCGATTGGGAAACCGTGATCCGCCTGTCGGAAGAGATTCGCGGCAGGCTCATCTCGAGCGGGGCCGTTTCCGATGTCAACAGCGATTACCGCCCGGGAATGACTGAAATCCACGCCCGCCCCGACAGGGATCGCGCCGCTGATGCGGGGGTAACGACCCAAAGGCTGGCCTGGACTCTCAATGTCGCGTTTGGTGGGGTCAGGATGGGCCGTTTCACCGAGGGATCCCGTCGTCGGGATGTCCGCATTCGTCTTGCCGAGCAGGAAAGGTCGAGTCCCGACGACATCGACCAGCTCTACATCCGCGCGGGCGCCGATGAAACCGCGCCCGGCTCGGCGCTCGTTCCCATGGCCGACCTGGTGAGCAGGCGGCCCATCTCAACGCTCCCCCTCATCGCCCGGTACAACCACCTCAGGAAGGTTGAGCTGACGGCCAACATGGCTCCCGGGATTTCCCAGGGGGAAGCGATCGCCAAGGCCGGTGAGATCGCCAGGCAGACCCGCGCCGATCTGGATCTTCCTGAAAGTTACAGGATCGTCCAGCTTGGCAACGCCCAGGCGATGCAGCAAACGCTCGAAAGCATGTGGGGCGCCCTCGCGCTTGGGTTCATCGCCTCTTACATGATCCTCGGCATCCAGTTCAATTCCCTGGTTCATCCTCTCACGGTTCTCGTGGCCGTTCCGTTCGGCGTGACGGGGGCCTTGGCCGTGCTGTGGTTTTCAGGCGACACCCTCAACCTGATGAGCATGATCGGAATGGTGCTTCTCGCGGGGTTGGTGATGAAGAACTCGATCATTCTCGTCGATGTGATTCGTGAGAGAAGGCGGGCCGGGCGGGGATTGCTGATGGCGGTCATGGAGGCATGCCCCCAACGCCTGCGCCCCATCCTGATGACGACCCTGGCCACCATGGTCGCTGCCGTTCCCATGGCTTTCGGGGTTGGCCCGGGCTCGGAAACGCGCGCGCCACTGGCCCGCAGCATCCTGGGTGGCTGCTTCCTTTCCACCCTCGTCACCCTTTTCGTGGTTCCCGTGATCTACCTGCGACTGGAACGGCTTGCCGAGTGGCTCGCCGGCGCCGATTCCCCCGGGGCTGCGAAGCGATGAGGCTTGCGGAACTCTCGATCCGGAATCCCGTGTTCGCCGTCATGGTGGGCGCCGCCATGATGGTGTTCGGATGGATGGGCTATCGGGAAATGGGCATTAGCCAATTCCCGGAAATCGACTTCCCTGTCGTCAGCATCGTCATCACGCGCGAGGCGGCATCCCCTGAAATCATGGACGGCGATGTCACGGATGTCGTCGAGGATGCCGTCGCCTCCGTCGAGGGCGTTGAATACACGATGTCCGAAAGCCTCGAGGGAAGGAGCATCACCACCGTCTACTTCCAACTCGGACGGAACATCGATGTCGCGATGCAGGATGTCCAAAACGCCGTCAGCGCCGCACGCCGGAAGCTGCCCACCGACATCGATCCCCCCGTCATCAGCAAGATCAATCCGGCCAACCTTCCCGTCGCCTGGCTGACACTTTCGGGGGCATATCCGGTGGGAAAGATTGGCGACATCGCTGAAAAGGAGATCAAGCCGCTGCTTTCCTCGCTGCCCGGCGTGGGTGGCGTCCAGTTCGCCGGGCTTCAGGAACGGAATGTGCGCGTGCATGTCGACCGCGACAAGCTCAGGCAATTCAACCTTTCCGCCGAGGATGTCCGGATGGCCATCCAGAGGCAGCATGCCGAACTTCCCGCCGGGTACATCAAGAGCCAGCAGGTGGAATTCAACCTCCGGGTGATGGGCGAGGCTGTCTCGCTGGCGGAACTTGGCCGGCTGGTGGTGACCCAGAAAGCCGGCCAGACCATCCGCCTCGACGATGTCGCTGTCGTCGCCGACAGCACGGTCGACAAGCGTGGCCTGGCCCGATACAACCGCCTCCCCGCCGTCGCCATCGGCGTCAGGAAAGCGATCGGGGGAAACCTGGTCGCGGTTTGCGACGCTGTTCGCGAGGAGATGCCAAAGCTGGCAAGGCTGCTGCCGCGGGGCATCGACCTGGCCATGCCCGTTGATTCGTCACGATTCGTCAGGGAGAACATCGAGGAACTCAAGCTCACCCTGATCCTGGGGGTGCTGCTCACCGCCGTGGTTTGCTACCTGTTCCTGGGATCGCTGGAAACGACCATCAACATCTGCCTGTCCATACCCACATCACTACTGGGCACATTCTTTTTCCTCAATTACGCCGCGCGCTGGATCGGCCTTGAACCTTTCACCCTCAACCTGATGACCCTGTTGGGATTGTCGCTTTCCGTCGGGGTGGTTGTCGATGACGCGATATTGGTCCTGGAAAACATCCACAGGCACCGCGAAATGGGGAAGGATTCCAGGAGATCGGCGCGCGATGGCTCCCGCGAAATCGGTTTCGCCGCGATCGCCGCAACACTGTCGATCCTTGCCATTTTCCTGCCCGTGGCCTTCCTCAGTGGAACCATCGGCAGGTTCTTTTTCCAGTTCGGAGTCACGGTGGGAGTGGCGGTGATGCTGTCACTTGTCTCAGCGCTCACCATCACCCCGATGCTCTGCTCGCTGTCTCGCGAAACCGCCAAGGCCGGAGGTTGGCGCGCCGCCTTGGCGATGTCCCTGTTCCTGACCACAGTCCTCATCGTGGCCCGGCTGGGATTTCCGCAAATCGCATGGCTGCAGCCGTGGGTCTGGCCTGTCACCTCGCTGGCCGAATGGTCCGGCCTGCCCCGCCCCGCGACACCATGGACTTGGCTCGTGGAACCGGTGGGCGACTTTGCGCTGGCCTTCACCATCCTGGCGGGCGGACCGCCGGTTTACTCGTTTCTCGACAGGCGACTTTTCAGGCCAGCGGTCCTGGATCCGTTTTCCCGGGGAGTCGACATGATCGCCCTGGCCTACGGGCGCATTCTCGCGCTCTCACTGGCCATGTGGCCCGTGGTGATGGGAGCGAGTGGCGCCCTCATCGTCTTCACGGCGGCGTTCTTCGCGCTCGGCTGGCTCGGCCGGGAACTGATTCCCTCGGAGGACCAAAGCCGGCTGGTTGTCCGGGTCATCGGGCCGGTCGATGCCAACATCGAGCAGATCAGCAACCTCCTGGGAGTTTGCGAGGACCGCCTTGCTGAAATGAGCGAGGTGGAGGGAGTCCTTTCCACTGTCGGAACCGATTCCGGCCTCCTGATGAACGAGGCCGACCTTTTCGTGCAACTCGTCCCGAGGGCAAGCCGGTCGAGAAGCCAGCGGGAAATGCTCGACCTCATCAGGCGGAAGTTCTCCGAGGTTCGCGACATCCATGTGATTGTGCGAGACCAATCCACCGAGGGATTCACGGCCCAGGAAGGCTATCCCATCGACTTTTCGATCCAAGGAGACTGGGAAATCCTGCCGGGCCTCGCCCATGAATTGCTCGAGAGGATGGAGCAGGATAGGGATCCCCAAGGCCGTCCCGTGTTTCAAGACCTCGACACGAGCCACAGGCCGGGAAAACCCGAACTTAGGCTCTACCCCGACCGGGACAAGCTGGCCCTGCTCGGAATCCCCGTCGCGCGCTTGGCCGACAGCATGAACCTCCTTGTGGGTGGCGAAAGAGTAGGAAAGTTCACCGACCGCGGAAGGCGTTACGACATCCGGGTGAAGTTGCGGGAACAGCAGACGGCCACGCCCGAGGAACTGATGGACCTCAACCTGAGGCTGGGCGACAACCGCCTCGTGCCGGTCAAGGACCTGGTGGACCAGGACAAGGTGCGAATCGTCCCGGCGACGCCCGTGATCACCCGGTACAACCACCAGCGGAATATCGAGATCACGGCCAACCCCGGTCCGGGAATCGCCCAGGGCGAGGCCCTCGACCGCGCCAGGAAAATTGCCGCGGAGATCCTGCCCGCCCAAGTGACCCTCGTCGAGCTAGGCAACGCCCAGGCCATGCGCGAAACCATCGACAGCCTTGTTTTCGCGCTGGTCCTGGGAATCGTGGTGGCCTACATGATCCTGGGAGTGCAGTTCAACTCATTCGTCCATCCGCTCACGGTGCTGTTGGCCATGCCCTTCGCCCTGACAGGTGCCGTGGTGGCACTGTGGTGGACGGGCGACACGCTCAACATGATGAGCCTGATCGGCCTTGTCCTGCTGATGGGTCTGGTCAAGAAAAACTCGATCATTTTGGTGGATTACGCCAACTCGCTGGCCAAATCAGGCCTAACACCCGAAAAGGCGGTTCTCGAGGCTTCTCCGGTAAGGCTGAGGCCCATCTTGATGACCTCGATCGCGACAGTGGCCGGTGCCGTGCCCGCAGCTTTCGGATATGGCCCCGGAGCCGAGACGCGTGCGCCCATGGCAAGGGCCATCATCGGCGGGATCGTCGTCTCGACGATGGTGACCCTCGTGCTTGTCCCGGTTTTTTATGTGATGGTCGAACGGGCGCTGGCCATGGCGAGGCGGGCGCTGGCCGAATCCGACAGTGCGCCCGGCGGTTGAGCCAACCCATACCACCGGGCGATTCCGATCGTTACCATGGCCGCATGGCTGAAACGGAATTCACCATCACCTTCAATTCGGGAACGCTTGAACTGCGCGGCGCCCCGGGCGGATTTTCCCGGTTGTTTCCCCAAGCCGTGAATGATCCTCGCGCGCGTTGCCTGCGGTGCGCCGCCATCCACTACAGGTCGCTCGTTTCGCTCCTGCACAAAAGCGGCATCGCGCACGCGGATCTGGCACGCAAATACGAGAAGTTGGAATTCCCCAAGGAGTTCGGCAGGGAACCGTTTCCCCATCAGGCCCAGTCGGTGGACGCCTGGTGGAAGGCTGGCGGCCGGGGAGTCGTCGTGCTTCCCACCGGGACAGGCAAGACCTTCACCGCCATCCTTGCCATCAGCCGCGCCGGCAGGTCCACCCTCGTCGTGGCGCCGACCTTGGAACTGGTATCCCAGTGGCGCATGGAACTTGAACGGTTATTGGAAACGGAAGTCGGAACCGTCGGCGGAGGCGAAAGGGATTGGAAGCCCGTCACGGCGATCACCTATGATTCCGCCCACCTGCTCATCGACCGCTGGGGCCCAAGGTACGGCATGGTGGTGTTCGACGAGGCCCACCACCTGCCGGGGGCGGCCTACAGGCAATCGGCCACGGGAAGCATCGCCCCGTTCCGGTTGGCCATCACCGCGACTCCCGAGCGCACCGATGGCGGCGAGCACCTCCTGAACAGCCTGGTCGGACCGCTTGTGTACCGCCGGGAAATCTCCGAGTTGGCCGGAGAGTACCTTGCCGAGTATGTCACCAAAAGGATTTGGGTCGATTTAAATCCGGTCGAAAGGGAGCGGCATGACAAGGCGCGGGAGATTTACAGGGACTTCGTGACAAGCCGTGGCATTGACACGAG